>NZ_JBFBCE010000073.1:0-49722 GCF_040689595.1 Streptosporangium sp. NPDC051023
TTCGAGCGGCTCCTGAATTCGTGCGAAAGACACACGACGGGGACCAGCGGGTACGGCGGAGGCGTTGCGCGAGGCTGCCAACAGATGTCCTTCCGGAGAGCACGGATGGAATCAAACTGCGCGCACGCCAAACGCCCCGGGGAAAACCGGGGCTTCGACAGGCAGCGCGAGAAAGCAGCATAACGCAAATGACAAACAGATGGCCAGACATATTATAAGTGTCAACCTCAGTGCCGCCTTCAGCTTCCCATAGCCGGAGCGGCCTCGTCAACTTCTCACGGTCGCGGTACGCGTCGACCTATGCCGGACACGTTGATGGGATCCCGTTCGAGATGTCGGACAGCGCGTCGAACGGCGCGTCGAACAGCGAAGGCCCCATCGCGGCGGCGGCCGATTCGCGCTGCCCGACCTAGGATCGGGCCATGCCCTTGACCGCGCACGACGTCGACCGGTTCGAGGCCTCCAGGCCGCGCCTGGAAGCCATCGCCTACCGCCTTCTCGGCTCCGCCGGGGAGGCGGAGGACGCCGTACAGGAGACGTTCCTGCGCTGGCAGGCCGCCGACGTCGACCGCATCGAGGTCCTCGAGGCCTGGCTGACGAAGGTCCTCACCAACCTGTGCCTCAACCAGCTCACCTCCGCGCGGGCGCGCCGCGAGACCTATGTGGGCCAATGGCTTCCCGAGCCGCTGCTCGCCGGGGACCCGATGCTCGGCCCGGCCGAAACCGCCGAGCAGCGCGAATCGGTCTCGTACGCGGTCCTCACCCTCATGGAGCGCCTGTCTCCCAACGAGCGGGCGGTGTACGTGCTGCGGGAGGCCTTCGACTACCCGCACCGGCAGATCGCCGAGATCCTCGACATCACCGAGGCCGCCAGCCAGCAGATCTTCCACCGCGCCAAGAAGCACGTCGCGGAAGGCAAGACCCGAACCGAGATCGGCGAGGCCGCCGCCCGGCGGATCGTCGAGGAGTTTCTGGCGGCCGCCACCAGCGGCCAGACCGGGCCGCTCGTGCGCCTGCTCACCGAGGACGCCGTCTCGATCGGAGACGGCGGCGGGAAGATCCCCGCCCGTGCCAAGGCTTTCGAGGGCGCCGTCGCGGTCGCGAAGTTCCTGCGGGGCCTGTTCAAACCCGGCAAGGCCAAGCGCGCCATGGCCGGCGGCTCGCCCGGGGTCTACGCCTGGACCGCCAACGGCGACCCCGCCGTCGTGGCCGTCGTGGACGGCCGGATCGTCGGCGTCATGTGCCTGGAGGTCACCGCCAAGGGCATCGCCGCGTTCCGCAACCAGGTCAACCCCGACAAGCTCGAACGCGCGACCGCGCACTGGGCGGCCACCGACCATGGGGAGCCCTTGTTCAACGCCTTCTGATCGCGATGTGAGGTGCTTCACATCGCGTTCCTGTCAGGAAACGGCGGGCCGCCCGGTTCAAGGGGCGAACCCGCGAAAGACAGGAGCAAGGAAATGCAGCACCGCGTCATCGTCCTCGGAGCCGGATACGCCGGAGCCGTCGCCGCCGGTCGCCTCGCCAAGCGGCTCCGCCGCGAGGACGTCGCCATCACCCTCGTCAACGCCGAGCCCGACTTCGTGGAACGCGTCCGCATGCACCAGCTGGCGGCCGGACAGGACCTCAAACCTCGGCCGTTCAGCGAGATGTTCGCGGGCACCGGGGTCGAACTGAGGCTCGCGAAGGTCACCGGCGTCGACGTCGACGGCAAGACCGTCGCCGTCGTCGGCGTGAACGGTGCCGAAGAACTCGCCTACGACACGCTCGTCTACGCCCTCGGCAGCGGCTGGAATGCCCAAGGCGTCCCCGGGACCGCCGAGCACGCCTATGAGATCGCCGGCCGTCCCGGAGCACTCCGGCTGCGCGAGCGCCTGGCCCGCCTCGACGCCGGGCAGAGGGTGGTCGTCGTCGGCGGAGGTCTCACCGGCCTGGAGGCCGCGACTGAGATCGCCGAGGCGCGCCCGGACCTCGACGTCGCCCTCGCCGCCCGCGGCGACTTCGGGGACTGGCTCTCGCCCAAGGGCCGCGAGCACCTGCGGAAGGTCTTCGGCAGGCTCGGGATCACCGTGCACGAGCACACCGCCGTCACCGGCGTCGAAGCCGAGCGCGTCGCCACCGCCGACGGCAAGACCATCCCGGCCGCGGTCACCGTGTGGACCACCGGATTCGCGGTTCACCCGATCGCGAAGGCGACCGCTCTTGAGGTCACCGGCACCGGCCAGATCGTGGTCGACGGGACCATGCGCTCGGTCTCGCACCCGGACGTGTACGCCGTCGGCGATGCGGCCATGGTGATGGGCCCCGGGGACAAGCCGCTGCGGATGTCGTGCGCCTCGGGAACTCCGACCGCGTGGCAGGCCGCCGCCGCGATCGCGGCGCGCCTGACCGGCGGAAAACGTCCGAACATGTCGATCCGCTACTTCAACCAGTGCATCTCACTAGGCCGCGAGGAGGGCTTGATCCAGTACGTCACCGCCGACGACCGCGCCGTGCGGGCGGTCCTGACCGGACGGCTCGCCGCCGTTTACAAGGAACTGGTCTGCAAGGGCGCCGCCTGGAGCGTCGCCAACCCGACACTCGGGCTGCCGACCTGGCGCCGCCGCGTCACGCGGGAGCGGGCCGCGGCAGGCTCGGCCGTCAAGGCGCCGGCATAGAGCACGAAGCGAAGCATGCACCCTCGCTGCCGCCGATCGGCGAAGAGATCAGGAAGCCTCACGGCGAGCACTCTGACGACCTCGACCCCTCACCCCCGGGAAACGATCACAGGTGTTCCGCGCGCGGCCGCGCGAAGGGCGGGATGGCGCGACACCGGGGGAGGGGTGGCGGGAACGGCTCAGCCGAGCTCGTAGTCGAGGTGATAGGAGTGGGCGCCGTCGTCGTTGACGATCTGGCCCCCGCCGCGGATGCCCGACAGCTCACCGGTTCCGGAGTCGGGGAGGATCGTCCAGCTCAGGGATGACTCCCCGGCGTGCGAGGTCGCGGTGTGGTGCAGCACGAAGGTGCCCTTGCGGCCGTGCACCGTCCCGGTGAAGCGTTCGAAGCCCGCGTAGGCCGCGGAGTCCTCGACCTGGCCGAGCGCGGTGATGATGTCGGTGGTGCTGGTGCCCAGCAGGTCGCCGCCGAAGGTCTTGGTCAGATGGACGCGGGAGAGCGTCGCACCCTCAGCCTCGTCATACGGCTGCTGGTCCCAGCTGTCGATGGTGAAGGTGCCGCCTGCGCGGGGCATGGGAGTCTCCTTGGGTCTTCGAGGTACGTCTCCCATCCTGGCGGCCATACCTGTCATCTGCTGTCAGCTATGGCCTCGATCTCGGCGGGAGTTCCCGTCATGATCGTTCGGACGTGTTCGGTGACGAGTTCGACCGGCCAGTCCCACCAGGCGGCCCGCAGCATCCGCTCGACGTCCGCGTCGTCGAAGCGCCGCTTCACCACCCGTCCCGGGTTCCCGCCGACGACGGTGTACGGCGGGACGTCTGAGGTGACCACGGCGCCGGTCGCGATGACGGCCCCGTCCCCGATGTGGACGCCGGGCATGACCGTCGTGCCGTAGCCGAACCAGACGTCGTTGCCGACGACGGTGTCACCCTTGGTCGGCATGGACATCATGATGTCGAGGGTCCGCTCGGCCCAGTCGCCGCCGAAGATCGTGAAAGGGAAGGTTGAGACTCCCATCGCCGGGTGGTTCGCCCCGGCCATGAGGAAACGCGTTCCGGTGGCGATCGCGCAGTACCTGCCGATGATCAGTTTTTCCTGGCCGTAGCCGTACAGGACGTTGCGTCGCTCGAACTCCGTCGCGTGCTCGGGGTCGTCGTAGTAGGTGTAGTCGCCGACCTCGATCCTGGGGTCCTTGACCAGGGGTCTGAGCAGGACCACGCGAGGGTGGTCGGGCAACGGGTGAAGCGTGTCCGGGCTGGGGATGGCGGTCATGGGCACCTCTCGCTCATAATGCGACCCAGGTCGCTTTATGATGAGCATGCCAGACCGGCAACAACTAACGCAACTGGAGTCGACTTTGTCGGAGGAGTCCATCAGGCGGCCGGGCGGGCGCAGTGCCCGGGTCAGGGCGGCCGTGCTCGACGCGACCCTGGCCGAGCTGGCCGACGGGGGATACGACCAGCTCACCGTCGAGGCGATCGTGGCCCGCTCGGGCGTGCATAAGGCGACGCTGTACCGCAGATGGGGCGGGATCGACGGGCTCATCGCCGATGTGCTCTCCCGGTCGGTCGAGCAGCCGTGGCAGGTGCCGGATACCGGTTCGCTCGGTGGTGACCTGCACGCGATCACCCGGCTGATCTACGAGGGCTTCACCGACCCGGAGCAGGGCGCCATCCCCCGGAACCTCATCGTTGCCGCGCTCCGCTCCTCGCAGGCGGCGCAGGCGCTCACCGGGTTCTTCGAGACCCAGCACGGGCTGGCCGCCGAGGTGGTTTCCAGGGCCGTGCGGCGCGGGGAGGTGCCCGAGGGCACCGACGCGGTCGACGTGGTGCGGACGGCGTGCGCCCCGCTGTACTACCGGCTGTTCGTCACCGGTGAGCCCCTGGAGGAGGAGGCGGCGGGCCGGGCGGCGGAGGCGGCACTGGCCGCTGCACGGGCCGGGGCGTTCCTCCCGAGGGAACGGCCCGCGTAGCGGCGTCGTCCGGGAACGTCAGGAGAGCCTGCTCCTCGGTCTCCCGGCTGCTCCCCAGCGCCTTGGGGTCACACCAGGCTCCACTTGTCCATGTTCCAGGTGATGGTCGACTGGGCGGGGTTCGGGACGACGTTGTGGATCGCCTCGTCCCACGCGGTGAGGGTCGAGTGCTGGAAGAGGGGGATGGTGGCCACGTCGGCCCACAGAGTCTTCTCGATCTCCCCGATGATCGGGTTCTGTGCGGCCAGGTCAACGGTCGCGTTCAACTTCCTGATGAGCCGGTCGACCTTCCTGCTGGAGTAGCAGCCGTTGTTGTTGCCCTTGTTCTCGCCGTCGCATTTCTTGGGCGTGGTGTAGGTGGAGGCCCAGCCGCTGACCAGGGACGACGCTGACCAGGCGAACAGTGCCACGTCGTAGCCGTTGGCGGGCATCACCGTGCCGAAGAAGTCCTCAGAGCCCTTGTCGATGACCTTGAAACCGGCCTTGTTGCAGGCGTCGATGATGAGCTGTACCTCGACGGTGCGGCGCGGGTTCGGGGTCTGGTAGCCGATCTTGATCTGCACGCCGGTCTTTCCGGCCTTCGCCACCAGGGCCCTCGCGCCCTCGATGTCCTGCTCGGCGTAGACACCGGCGCCGCCGGAGGCGGCGATGACCGCTGCGGCGTTCGCCTGGAACGGCGCCACGTTACGGATCTCCAGGGGCTTGGCGTCCGGAGCGACCGGTTTGATCAGGCTGTCGACGATGAGCTGCCTGGGCACACACTTGGCGAAGGCCTGGCGCAGCCTCTTGTCCCTGAAGGGACTGGAGTCGACGTTGAAGTCCAGGTGCTCGTAGGTGTACTGGTCGGCGATGTTGACTTTGACGTTCTCCAGCTTCTCCAGCTCCTTGAGCACGCCGGGACCCGGCTGCGGCTCAATGATCTGGACCTCGCGGTTGTGCAGCGCCTGAGCCTGTTCGTCGAGGGTGATGAAGCGCTCGATGACGGTCGGGGTCGCCGCGGGGGTGCCCCACCACCTGTCGTTGGCGACGAAGGTCAGGGACTGCCCCGCGTCCATCTTGGAGAGCTTGTAGGGGCCTGAGGACGGGATCAGCTCGGCGGGCGGCAGTGAGATCTCGGAGACCCAGCCGTCGTTGAAGAACTTGGCAGCCCTCTCGAGCCGCTTCGCGTCGAGTGCCTTGATCGCCGCGATGAACTCCTCCTCGGAGAGGCCTCCCTGCTTCTCGACCACGTGGGCGGGCAGCAGCTCGGTCGCGCCGGGGCCGCCCGCTATCCAGTCCGCGAAGGGCTTGTCGTAGACGAGGGAGAACGTCTTGCCGCCCTTGTCGCACTTGGGCAGCGCGGTGTCCTCGACACCGGTGGTGCCGGAGGTGGAGAAGCCCTTGATCTTTCCGGACTTGAAGCCCCACCACAGCAGCACGTCGTCGCAGTCGATCGGGATCCCGTCGGACCAGACGGCCTTGTCGCTGATTGTGTACTCGACGGTCAGCGGGTTGTCCGAGGTCTTCGCATAGGTGCCGAAGTCCTTGTCGGGCGTGATCGCGCCCTTCTCGCCGTAGAACCAGAAGCCCGTCAGGACCCGCTGCAGCGGGCCCGCGTTACGCGTGGCGTTCTCGGCGGCCGTGTTGTTGTTGTAGGAGTGGAACTCCTGCTCGTAGGCATAGGCGATGCTCTTGGCCCCCGCGGAGACCGACCCCGAGGTCGTGGGCCTGCTCGCGGTGTCGCCGACCCCGCAGGCGCTCAGCACGAGCATGCCTCCCACCAGCACTGACAGGAGCCTGCCAGGCCTCGGCGTATGGAACACGGTAGAACTCCTTACTAGTCCGGCGTATGTTCCCCTGCCGGCCTCAGTCGAGCAAAGCTGAGCATCTCTCATTTCCGACAAGTAGGACAAGCTGGGTGTTGTGTGTCTGAGACGGATCGGCCCGGACACACCTTCGGTGCGACCGTCGACATGGCCTGATCCTTACGGATATTGGCACTCGGGCCACTCGTGAGGGCGGTGGACCACCATCCATGATGAGCCACATGACAACCACTCTTCAGACGCGTGAGCGTGGGCTGCATCGCGCCTGGATCGTAGCGGGAGTCGCGTTCGTGGCGATCCTCGGCGCGGCCGGGTTCCGGGCGACGCCCGGTGTGCTGATCACTCCGCTGCAGGAGGAGTTCGGCTGGTCACGGGGCACGATCTCGCTGGCCGTCTCGGTCAACCTCATGCTCTACGGTCTGACCGCGCCCTTCGCTGCCGCCCTCATGGACCGCTTCGGCATGCGCAGGATCGTGTCGTGCGCGCTGCTGCTCGTCGCGGCGGGCAGCGGCCTCACGATCCTGATGAACGCCCCCTGGCAGCTCGTCCTGTGCTGGGGAGTCCTGGTCGGGCTGGGCACCGGGTCGATGGCCCTGGTCTTCGCCGCGACCCTCACCGACCGCTGGTTCGTCCGCCACCGGGGCCTCGTCACCGGGATCCTCACCGCGGGCGGCGCCACCGGCCAGCTCATCTTCCTGCCCGTGCTCGCCACCCTGGCCGCGGCCCAGGGATGGCGGATCGCCGCCGCGACGGTCACCGCGGCCGCCCTGGTCGTCGTCCCCCTGGTGTGGTTCCTGCTGCGCGACCACCCGGCGGAGGTCGGCACGACCGCGCTGGGCGCCGACCGGGAGGCGCCCCCGCCCGTGCCGCGCCCCAGGACGGGCGGGGCCGCCGCGCACGCCCTCGCCGTACTGTGGAGGGCGGCGCGCACCAGGCCCTTCTGGCTGCTCGTCGGCGGGTTCGCGATCTGCGGGATGAGCACGAACGGCCTGGTCGGCACCCACTTCATCCCCGCCGCCCACGACCACGGCATGTCCGAGCCGATCGCGGCGGGACTGCTCGCGGTCATCGGGATCTTCGACGTCGTCGGGACGATCGCCTCCGGCTGGCTGAGCGACAGGATCGACCCGCGGACCCTGCTCGGCGTCTACTACGCGCTGCGCGGGCTGTCGCTGATGGTCCTGCCGATCCTGTTCTCTGCGACGGCCGAGCCCAGCATGCTCGTCTTCATCATCTTCTACGGCCTCGACTGGGTCGCGACCGTGCCGCCGACGGTGGCCCTGTGCCGTCAGGTCTACGGCCAGGACGCCCCGGTGGTTTTCGGCTGGGTCTTCGCCTCCCACCAGATCGGCGCGGCCGTCGCCGCGGTTGGCGCGGGACTGACCCGGGACCTCTCCGGTGCCTACGACCTCGCCTGGTACGCGGCGGGCGCCCTCTGCCTGCTCGCCGCCCTCATGTCGGTCGCCGTCGGGACCGCGAAGGACGCGGCGGGCCGTCGCGTCCCGGCCTGACGGTCGTCGCGGGCCCGGTTCCTTTCGGCACCGAGCCTCCGGCCCGCGCGGGCCGGAGGCCTTCGCGGAGAAGGCATCCTTGGAGGGTGAGCGAGCGAGGCGGGCAAGCGGGCACACCGCAGGGCAGACGCCTCCGGGTGAAGGAGGTCGTGTGACCGGTCAGAAGGTGCTCCCGCTGGTGGTGCGGATCGAGCGGGCGGCTCCGCCGCAGCGCACCGACGCCCTGGAGGCGGCCGCGCTCGCCGTGCTCACGCTGCTCGACGACCCCCGTGCGGCAGACGACGGCGAGTGGGCCGAGCCGGTCAGGTCCTGGGAGAGCGTCGGGATCAGGAAGGTCGTACGGCGGGCGCGCGGGGCCGAGTGGCGCAGGGTGCTCGACCTGCCGGGCCTCACCGTCACCTCGGGCACCGCGGAGGTCCGCGTCCACCCGCCGGTCCCGCTCGACGAGTGGCCCAGAGACCTGTCCAGGCTCCAGGTCTCGGGCACCGACCTGACCGACTCCGCAGAGCCGGGGCCGGAACCGGAGGAAGGCGTGGTGCTCTGGGTCAACCCGGACCTTGAGATGTCGGCGGGCAAGGCCATGGCCCAAGCAGGGCACGCGGCCCAGCTCGCCTGGTGGGGCAGCGAAGAGCCCGCCAGACGGCTGTGGCGCGAGCGGGGGCTCGCCGCCGCCGTACGGACCGCCGACCCCGCCAGATGGGCCGCACTGGCCGCCTCCGGCCTGCCGACGGTCAGGGACGCAGGGTTCACCGAGATCGCGCCCGGCTCGTGCACGGTCGTCGCGGACGCCCCGTGGCTGCGCCAGGGAGGTTTCCGCCCGGCGGGCTCCGGGCCGCTCAGATCAGCCTGACCCTGGGAGGTTCCGCCTGGCGGCCCCCGGGCCGCTCAGATCAGTCTGACGATGTCGGCGAGCACGCCGCCCTCGGGGGTCAGGCGCGCCGCTGACGGGCTGTCGTAGACCACCAGGAGACGCTCGTCGTCGAGCATGGTGATCCCCTCTGCGTGGTCGTCGCCGTCGCCGTGGGGCAGATCCATCACGAGCTCGGGATCGTGCTCGACGGACGGAGTGTGCCCCGGACTCCAGCGCAGCAGCCGCACCGGGCCGTCGAGGTCCATGGTCGGTCCCGCCAAAATCATCAGGTGACCCCGGTGCGGGCACAGGTCACGGATGCCGAGGCCGCCGAGGTTCAGGAAGTGCGTCCGATACGGCTCGCCGTCGATCGGGGCGAGCAGCAGCCGATCGGGACGGCGGGGATCGGTCTCGGGGCGGATCTCCAGCAGTACGGCCCAGCCGCGCAGCACCGGGCCACGCAGCCCGACGAACATGCGGTCGCCGAGGAGCGCGATGCCCTCGACGTCCAGGCCGTTGTCCTTGCTGGGGATCTTCAGGAAGGGGGCCAGATGGGGGTCGTCGGCCATCAGATCCGCCAGGTTCCTGCCCCGGCCCGACAGGATCGCGGCCGTCCGGCCGCCGTCCGTGCGGACCGGGACCGATCCGGCGAGCGGCAGCCGTACGAGGATGTAGCGGTTCTCCTCGCGCACGACGCTTCCAAGCCTGCGGCGGGTCTTGTCGACCGGGTGGCCCCTCTTGGCCCGCTTCCGCTTGAGACTGTGTGAGCCGATCGCCCAGAGCCACCCGTCGGCCCTGGCCAGCCCTTCGATGTCGGCCTCGTCCTCTGGGCCGGCGGGTAGGTCGACGAAGTCGGCCAGGGCGTAGGTGCGCTGGTCGTCGTAGCGGCCCTCGCGCAGCGTCAGGTGCTCGACGGTCGCGGTCTCGTCACCCGCAAGCCAGAGGCTCGCGCCATCCGAGCGGACGGCGGACAGGTTCGTGTGGGTCCTCGCGTCACGGGAGGTGACGTGGAAGCGGAGCTCTACCCGGCGTTCTGCAAGCACGGTCGAATCATGGCAGGTGGACACCGGGCCGGACATGCCGGGTGCGGGGACGGGAAGGCACTCGTTCCCTAAGTGTGATGGGGATCGCGCACGAGAAAACCGGATTTGTCGTACGCTCCCGATCGTGCTCGATGGGTTGGGTGGGACTCAGGGGACCCGGGAAACGGGTGCCGTATCGGCGTATGCGACCGCGGAGGCGGACACGCCCGGGGCGCCCAAGGCCGCTGTCCCCGGCCCGCCGAGGCCCCCGAAGCGATCCCGTATCGGCGACCTGTCGATGCGCGTCATCTACCGGATGCTGGCGGTGGGCGTCGCGGTTGTCGTGGTCGCCGTCGCCGCCGTGGTCGTCTTCATCTCCTCTGGTTCCTCCGGACAACCGGGCGGGGCGTCGTCGGGGCAGGTCGCCGCGCCACCTGCCGCGACGCCCTCGCCCGGTCTCAGTTCCACCCCCGCGTCCCCGGTGGCCTCGGTGTCCGCCTCGGCCTCCCCGGCGGTCCTGGCCTCCGCGGCGTCCTCCGCTGCTCCGTCGGTGTCTCCTTCGGCGTCCGTTTCGGCGTCGCCCTCGGTGTCCGCCTCGCCCTCGCCGACCGGGTCCCAGGAGGTCGCACACGACCGGAGCGCGGTCGTGGCCGCCCTGGCCGACTCTCGCGTCCCCGAGCTGCCGCGCAACAGGAAGCTCGTCCGGCTGCCCGGCAAGGCCTACAAGACCAAGCGCCTCCTGAAGGACCCCAAGGCGGGCGTCTCGCTCGTCCGCTTCGGCAAGCCGTGGAAGATTTTCGGGGCCTCGCCGTTCTCCACCAAGCAGGTCCTGCCGAAGGTGAAGGGCACGCCCGTCCGGGCGATGCTCGTGAGCTGTCCGGTGCCCACCCAGGTGCAGAAGAGCCCCAGGGACACCGCGCTGCTGGCCGCTCGCTGGACGCTCAACCACCACCCGAGGGGCGCCAAGATCTCCTGGGTCGCCTCTCAGCCGATCAAGAACGGCTGGCTGCTCGGCTATCGGGTGAAGTACAAGGTCAAGGGCAAGGCTCGCTTCTCCATGGCCGCCGTCGCCGTGACCGAGGTCTCCGAGGCCAAGCCCGCCATGGTCTTCGTGACCATCCCCGACGCCCAGCGCAAGCGCTGGCGCGATATCAACACCGCCATCTCCTCTATCAGGGTGAAGTAGCCGCCCTCCTGGCGGGAGCCGCGCTGTTCGCATGGCCTGACGAAGCCCGGGGGAGGTTCGTCGGCGTCCTTCTCACCGCCGTGAGGCTCCCGCGAGGAATCGCGGACCCCTCCCTCCCCGCTCAGAACCGCACAGCCCGCTCGGCAGGCGTGCTTTCCGCCGTTTCCCGGGAGGCGCTGCCCGGTCCGGCGGTTGTGCCCCGCGGCTCCGCCGTGCGGGGAACGCTTCGCCGCGTGTCGAGTGCCCGGCGCCGACCGTGCGCCCACACTGTGCCCGGGGACGGCGGACGGCCATGGTGAGGGGGATGCTTCGCCGTACGGTGGGACAAGGCTGGATTCGCGCTAGGCTCGATCGGCGTGACCCAGATCGTTCTCGCCTCCGCCTCGCCCGCCCGTCTCACCCTGCTCCGCAGCGCCGGGCTCGACCCCAAGGTGATCGTCAGTGGAGTCGACGAGGAGGCCGTGACCGCGGACACTCCCGCGGAACTCTGTCTCGCGCTGGCCCGCGCGAAGGCGTCGGTGGTCGCGCGTGACCTCACCGAGGGCCTCGTCGTCGGCTGCGACTCCATGCTGGAGCTGGACGGCCGGGCCTATGGCAAGCCGTCCTCGCCCGAGGAGGCCGTCGCCCGCTGGGAGCTCATGCGCGGACGTCAGGGGCGGTTGCTCACCGGTCACTGCGTGATTGACGCGGCAGACGGCAGGGAGGTGGCCGAGGTCGAGGGCACGGTCGTGCGCTTCGGGACTCCCAGTGACGAGGAGATCGCCGCGTACGTCGCGACCGGCGAACCCCTCAAGGTCGCCGGCGCCTTCACCCTGGACGGCCTCGGAGGCTGGTTCGTCGAGGGCATCGACGGTGACCACGGCAACGTCCTGGGCATCTCCCTGCGTCTTCTGCGCCGTCTCTTCGGCACGCTCGGCGTCTCCGTGCCCGCCCTCTGGCGACGGGCCTGAGCCGGGCTCCTCGTCTCCGACCACTGATGACTTACGCGTGATGTCGCCGGGCAACCCGCTGTTCTCCAAGTTCGGAGCCGCCGTCTGCGGCGACGGCACGCGTTGGGATCCAGTAACCCTCCGTCCGTGATCGATCCTCCCGGCCGGGGCTGATCCTCTCTTGGACCGCTCATCCCGTCTCGGACGGCCGGGGCACCCCGTCTCGCCCGCCGCCTCCGCCGTCCTGCGTACGGGCTCCAGCACGCCTTCGGCCGGAGATCCCGTACGGCGCCCGCGGAGGCGCCCCCCGGCATCGCCGCGCGGTGATCAGCCGATCCCGCTAATCTTCCGGCATGGGTCATTTCCGCTCCTTTGTGGAGGGCGTCGGGTTCTTCTTCCAGGGACTGCGCTGGGTCGCGCGAAATCCTCGGTGGTGGCTGTTCGGGCTCATTCCCGCCCTGATCGTGTTCGTGCTCTACGCGGTTGGGCTCTACTGGCTCGGCACCAGGGCCGTCGACATCGCCGGGTGGGCGACGCCGTTCGCCGAGGGCTGGGGGCAGGCGACGCGGACAACCCTGCGGACCCTGGTCGGGCTGGCCGTCTTCGGCGCCGGTGTGGTCCTGTTCGTGGTGACCTTCACCGCGGTGACGCTGATCCTCGGCGAGCCCTTCTACGAGAAGCTCTCTGAGCAGGTCGAGCTGACCTACGGTGACCTGCCGAGCGGGCACGAGCTTCCGCTGTGGAAGTCCATTCCCAGGTCCATCAGGGACAGCCTGATCACCCTTGGATACGTGCTGCTGTTCACCGTTCCGCTGTTCTTCCTCGGCTTCGTTCCCGTGGTCGGGCAGACGGTCGTGCCGGTGCTGGGGGCCCTGGTCTCGGGCTTCTTCCTGACCGTGGAGCTCACCGCGCTGGCCATGGAACGCAGGGGCATGACGCGTAAGGCCCGTTTCGCCGTGCTGCGTGGCGACAAGGCCCACGCGCTCGGTTTCGGCGTGCTTCTCTTCCTGATCTTTCTCATCCCGCTTGCCGCTGTCGTGACGATGCCCGCGGCCGTGGCGGGGGCGGCCATCATGGTCCGAACGCGGCTGACCGCGCCGGAGCCACTTCCCGGCTTGCGGGACGGGGATCAGGGCGTCCACGGGAGAGCGTGAGGTCGTGTCCGCGGCGGGGGTGGATGACACGCCCGCGGCGGATGCCGGCGACCGGTGCGGGAGGACAGGCGGGTGCCGGTGATCAGCCGATACCGGCGAACACATGCATGGCCTGGCCGGATGTGACCACGGGGGACGCGTGCGCCGTTGCCCGGATGTCACCTACGGGTGGACGCGTGCGCCGTTGCCTGGATGTCGCCTACGGGTGGACATGTACACCACTTGCCCAGATGTCACCACGGGCAGCTGTGGACAACCGGAAACCATCCACAGAACGCCGTTCGGTGCCGGCCTGGGGGTGGGATCCCGGCGATGCTCTTCGCCATGACAACCGACATCCCCGCTCCGCCCGTCCCGCTCCGCCCGCCGCCCAGCCTCCTGCTCACCTCCACGCAGGACATCCTCGGCGCGGTGCCCTATCTCGTGGGATTCCACCCTGCCGACAGCCTGGTCGTCATCGGTCTGAAGGGGAGAGCGCCCAGATGCCGCCTGCACCTCACCGTCCGCTGGGACCTGCCGCTGGCCGACCCGGGGGCGGGCCAGATCGTCCCGCTGCTCGCTGAGGAGGGGATCACCCAGGTCATCGTCGTGGGATACGGCTCGGGCTCGCTGGTGACCCCGGCCATGGACCTGATCGTCGCGTTGTTCCGCCAGGTGGGGATCACGCCCGTCGACGCGCTTCGGGTCGAGGACGGCCGCTACTGGTCCTACATGTGCTCCAGGATCGACTGTTGTCCCGTCGACGGCACTCCATACGACAGGGAGGCGGGCGCCGTGGCCGCTCGCGCGACCGTGCACGGACTGGTCGCGCTGCCCGACAGGCAGACCCTGGAGCGGTCACTCGACCCCGTCGGCGGATCCGCGCGCCTCGCGATGCGCCAGGCGACCGCACGTGTCGCGGAGGAGCTGAAGCGCAGGCTCGCCGGAAGCGACGACCCCGGAGGACTCGCGGCGGAGTTCGTCGCCGATGGGACGGCGCGGGTGCGCTCGGCGATCGCCATCTATGCCTCCGGCGGGCGGCTCGACGACGACGAGGCGGCCAGGCTGGGGTTCGCCCTCGCGGTGATCCGGATCCGTGACGAGGCGTGGGCGCTGGCCACCGACGACGCCCACGACGCTCACCTCGCGCTGTGGCAGGACCTCACCCGCAGGCTGGAAGCGAGACTCGTGCCTCCGGCCGCCTCCCTGCTCGGAGTGGTCGCGTGGTGTCAGGGCGACTCCGCCTTGGCCGGCATCGCCCTCGCTCGCGCATGCGAGATCGACCCGGGTTACTCGATGGCCAATCTGCTCATGCACGCGTTGCGCCATTTGCTCCCGCCGCGTGTGCTCAAGGAGAGGATGCCCAGTCCAGAAGAACTGGACAAGGAGATGGGCGGTCCCCGGATGACCTGGCTGCTGCCGATGATCGCCTCACTCGGGGAGCCGGAAGGCTCCGCGAGATGACCGCTCAGCCCTCGGCGCGCTTGCGGCGCTCGTTGTAGGCCCGCATCCGGGCCGGGTAGCCGGTCAGTTGCACGTCGTAGACCGGAAGGGCCAGGTCGCGGGCGACCTTGCGGATAACCGCGGGAGAGCCCACCCGGCGCCGTGTCCATTCACCATCGTCCGCAATCGCCATTGCGGTGGTGTCGGTCGCGAAGGTCTCGGGCTCGACGTAGAACTCCACGCCGCGGCGCGACTTCGCGAAGGCGATGAGCGCCTCGACGTCGGAGTCCGTGGCCTCTCGGTCGAACTTGGCGATCTTCGGTCCGCGCAGACGCCTTAATCCATAGCGATCACGCCATCTCATGTCTCCTTGTATACATCCCCTGGTCGTTTCATGGAGTAAGGCCAGGGTGGACTCTAGGGGACATCCAAGGGTTCATCCGGATAGACCACTCAAAAGTTGTCGCCGAACATTGAAGGCAAAGGCGGAGACGAAAGGTATGGCGGTCTATGGCGAGCACAGCGACACCCGCGGTGAATCCGTGGCACGGCACCGTGCCACCCCCGGCCCCTGGCTTCGAGCACGCTGGGCTCCGGGTGAGTAACCAGGATCGGGAACAGGTGGTTGAGCACGTCAAGGTCGCCTACGCGGAAGGGCGGCTCGACAAGGTCGACTTTGATGACAGGCTGGAGCGGGCGATGACGGCCCGCGTCCACGCCGACCTCATGCCCATCATGCACGAGCTGTACGGCACGCGCCCTCCCGCGCCCGCGCCGTACCCGTTCACGGCCGGAGCGGCGGCGCCCGTCCATCACGGAGCACGGGCGGACACGGGAGGAAGCAGGCTGGGGGCGGCAGCGGCGCATCTGTTACCGCTGACCGGCCTGCTCGCGATCGGCCCATTGATCATGTTGCTCGCCGCGGGCAAGACCTCGCCCTACATCCGCAGGCACGCGGTCGAGGCGCTCAACTTCCAGCTCACCCTGCTCGGTGCCACCGTCGTGCTGGCCATCACGTTCGTGGGCGTCGTGCTCATGCCCGTGCTCTGGCTCGGGGCGATGACGCTCTCCGTGGTCGGTGGCGTGGCCGCGCTGGGCGAAGGGGATTTCCGCTACCCGTTCACGCTGCGCCCGGTGAAGTAGTCACGATCATTTGCCGAGCACTTCGTATTCGACTCGCATGACCCCGGCGTCAGTGTTGCCGATCGCGGAGAACGCAGCCCTCGACAGGTCGAGGCAGCGTCCGCCCACGTAAGGGCCCCGGTCGTTGATCCTGACCGTGACTGACTCGCCGTTGGCGGGATTGGTCACCCGGACCCTGCTGCCCAGCGGCAAAGTCTTGTGCGCGGCAGTCAGCGCGTTGGGGTTGAAGCGCTCGCCGCTGGCCGTCATCTGCCCTTCGGCGTAGTAGGACGCGCCGCAGGTTCCGCTTGAGATCACGCGGACCTTCGACGTGGCGGTCTTGGCCTTGGCGGTCTTTTCCGTCTTCGGTGCGCTCTTCGTCTTGGAGGTCGCGGCGTCGAGGGGGGCCGTCGTGGCCGAAGGGCTCGCCGTGGGGGCGGCGGACGGCGTGGCCGAGGCCTCGGGGGAGGAGGTCCTGGTTGTCTCGTCGCCGGCGGCATGCGGGCCGGTCGAGGCCTGGGGGGAGGCGGGCGAAATGGTCTTTTCCGGGGTCGCCGCCGCGCTGGGGGGCGCGGAGGGTGAGGAGGGCGTCGTGCCGGAGGGGGGTACGGCGCCACCGGGAACGGCCGTCGAGGAGTGGCCGGGTGCCTGCTGAGCGCCGGTGAGGGCGACGGCGGTCGTCAGCTGGGCGTCGTCGCCCGTGGAGAGCGCCCATGCGGTGGCGGAGACCACAGCGACCACGGCGACACCGGCGGCCAGCGCAGCCATGCGCCGCTTACCCGGCAGCGGGTTCTTCGGGGAGGAAGGATCAGGGGTGGGGGAGTGCAGGCCCAAGGGAAACCACGGTCCAAGGTCGGGGGCAGGACATGGGAGGGCCGTACGGAGCGGAGAGGCGGGGGTGCGCACCGGCCGGTCCCATCGGCGGGGCACCGGGGTGCTTCCCGCGTAACGTGGGCCGACCATATGCGACAAAGAGCAAGTAAAGCCATGTTAATGACACATAAAGTGATTTATGTCACTTTTAAGTCGAAACGATAATGAATCAGGCATTGATCGCCATCTCTGGTTGCGTAGGTGGATGGCGTTGGCGATGGCGGGTTCCGTGGAGAATTGCGATCTCCGAGGCCCTGAGGGTCCCGTGGAAGGACACGTGATCGCGAAGTAGTCGCAGCTCCCGGGGGTGCGGGGGTGCCCGGAAACCTTTGACGCCGAAAGTCTCGAAAAACTACGGCGTTTCACCAGACTCTGGCATAACGGCAGCCTCATAAGGCCACATAAGACTCTCCGGTCTCACATTTGATCTTCTGCGAAAGAGTCCATGGGCGCGTGCGACCGGGCGAGTGCTGGAGGTTCCTTTTCCGCATCACGGCCAGGGCGCACCAGGATCAGAGCATGAGGGTTCGCACGGTTTCCACGGTGTCGGTTTGGTCGGCGCTCTTGTCCGAGCGGTAGCGCAGCACGCGGGCGAAGCGCAGGGCCATGCCCCCGGAGTAACGGCTGGACTGCTGGACTCCGTCGAAGGCGACCTCGACGACGAGCTCGGGGCGGACCGTGACCATCCAGCCGTCCGCAGGGCCGTCGGCGAGCTCCAGGAGGCGCTCGGTCTGCCAAGCGAGCAACTCGTCCGTCAGGCCCTTGAAGGTCTTGCCGAGCATGACGAACCCGCCCGTCAGCGGATCGCGGGCGCCCAGATGCAGGTTGGAGAGCCGGCCCTCGCGGCGGCCATGGCCCCACTCGGCGGCGAGGACGACCAGGTCGAGTGTGTGCCGGGGCTTCACCTTGATCCAGCCCGCGCCGCGCCTTCCCGCGGCGTACGGCGTCTGCAGGGACTTGATGACCACACCCTCGTGGCCGTCCCTGATCACGTTCTTGAAGAACTCCTCGGCACTCGCTCTGTCCGCGGTGACCAGCCGGGGGGTCACCAGCTCGGGGGGCACGACCTTGGCCAGGGCCACGTGGCGGACCTTGCCGGGCAACTCGAGGAGGTCGGCGCCGTCCACCCGCAGCGCGTCGAAGAAGAACACGCTCAGCGGGGTCTTCTCGCGCGCCCCGGCGACGTCGGTACGGCTCGAGACACGGCCCGAGGTGACCTGGAAGGGCTCGGGGCGCCCGTCCGGACGCAACGCGATGACCTCGCCGTCCAGGACCAGGTCCTGAGACGACAGGGCGCGCACCGCCTCCACCACCTCGGGAACCTGGGAGGTGATGTCGTCGAGCGTCCGGGTGAAGACGCTCACCGTTGCGCCGGAGCGGTGGGCCTGGATCCGGACGCCGTCCAGCTTCCACTCGACGGCGGCCGGCCCGCCGATCTTGCCGAGCGCGGCGGCGACGGAGGTCGCGCTCTGCGCGAGCATCGGGGAGACCGGGCGGCCGACCTCCAGGTGGAAGGCGCGCAGCGCCTCGACCCCGCCGTTCAGGGCGGCGGCGCCGACGGCGGGCAGCCAGCCGCGAAGCGTCAGTGCCCGCCGGACCTCGGCGGTCGGGACCTCGGCCGCCTTCGCGATCGCCTCGATCATCACACCGTCGAGCGCGCCCTGCCGCAGCTCGCTGCGGAGCAGCCGCGACAGGAAGGTCTGCTCCTGGCGGGTCGCCGCGCCGAACAGCTCGGTGATCAAGGCCTTGCGCGCGGCCTGGGAGCCGGGGCCCACCTGGGCCTTGATGCGGTCGAGGAGGCCGTTCACCTGGCGCAGGGTCGCGGTCGCCGCCAGGCGCGGGTCGGGCGGGTCCTGCAGGCCGGCCCAGCCAACGCCGATGTTGCGCTGCGGCAGCTCACCGGAGAGATAGGCGATGGCGATCTCCGCCTCGTCGGGCCCGACCCGGCCGAGCAGCTCCGCGAGGTGACGGATTTTCGCCAGTCTGGCGGAGTCGGCGGCCACGGCCGCCGAGGTGCGGGCGAGGTCGATCAACAGCACAGGATCAGCCTATGAGTTGCCGGTGACATTTCGGGAGGGTGAACTTCTCCTTTTCGGAGCGATCCAACTCCTGGGGGCAGGTGGGCCATCCTTCTGAGGAGGGATGGCCCACCCATCCGGCTCGCGGGACGTCAGCTGACGCCGAGCAGGTCCACGACGAAGATGAGCGTCTCGCCCGGCTTGATGCGAGCGCCGGCGCCACGGTTGCCGTAGCCGAGGTGCGGCGGGATGGTGAGACGGCGACGGCCGCCGACCTTCATGCCCGCGACGCCCTGGTCCCACCCGGCGATGACCCGGCCACCGCCCAGCGGGAACTGGAAGGCTTCGCCGCGGTTCCAGGAGGCGTCGAACTCCTCGCCGGTGGAGAAGGCCACGCCGACGTAGTGCACGCTGACCTGGTGGCCTGGCTTGGCCTCAGGGCCGTCTCCTTCGACGATGTCGACGATCTGCAGCTCCGTGGGCGCCTCGCCCTCCGGGAAGTCGATCTCAGGCTTCTCCAGTGCCACGTTGGTCTCTCCTTGATTGGATGCGCGCCGGCCGTTTTCCGGTCGGCCGGACGACTCTACGGGGTCCGGCCGACACATGAGAGGTGGGGGGAGAAGGTGGTTCCCGCGTGCCGTGCGGGCGTGGCCCGGGACGGGCGTGGGTGCCCGGACGGCCAACGGTGTGCCGTGCGCGCCGCGATCGGCGCGGGCGCGGTCGTGCCGAGCCTCCGGCCGGACCGCTGCCGCATAATTCCGGGTAGTGCCGAGTGGGCCGAGGGAAGCAGGCGGGGGTCCGTAACCGTGCGCGTCGGCCTCGCCACCCGGGGCGGCGCGCTGTGGTGTCGATGGTCATCGAAGTGCGGGAGAGCCAGATGAGAAGACCCACCCTGGAGGCGGTCGCCACTCGTGCCGGGGTGTCCCGCTCGACTGTCTCGCGGGTGGTGAACGGCCAGCCAACCGTCACCCCCGACATCCGTGACGTGGTGATGCGGGCGGTGGACGAGCTGGGCTACGTCCCGAACGGCGCAGCCAGGAACCTCGTCACCCAGCGGACCAACTCCGTCGCGCTGGTCGTCTCCGAGCCTCAGAACCGGGCGTTCTCGGACGACCCCATGTTCTCCACGGTCATCCGCGCGGCGAGCCTGGAGCTGGAGACCGCGGGCAAGCAGGTCGTGCTGCTGCTGGCCGGGTCGCCGGAAAGCCACTCCAAAGTGGAGAAGTACATCGCGGGCGGCCACGTAGACGGGGTCATGCTCGTGTCGAGTCACGGGGCCGACCCGCTGCCCGTCGCGCTCACCCGGCTACGCGTCCCGGTCGTCTCGTACGGCAGGCCCGCGGTGCCGGTCGCCCTGCCGTACGTGGACAACGACAACGTGGGCGGCGCGAAGCAGGCGGTGGGACACCTGCTTGAGCGGGGGAGGCGGCGGATCGCGACCATCGCCGGGCCGCTGGACATGATCGGTGGCCAGGACCGGCTCACCGGATACCGCGACGTGCTGCGCGACTCCGACCGGCGCTCGATCATCGCGGTCGGTGACTTCACCCGTGAGTCCGGCGCGGTCGCCATGCGCCAGCTGCTGGCGGACGACCCGTTCCTGGACGCGGTGTTCGCCGCCAACGACCTGATGGCGATCGGCGCGATGCACGCGCTCCGCCAGGCGGGGCGCCGCGTCCCCGATGACGTCGCGGTGGTCGGCTACGACGACATCGAGGCCGCCCGCTACACCGACCCGCCGCTGACGACCGTCCACAGCCCGCACGCCGAGCAGGCCGCCGCCATGGTCCGGCTGCTGCTCGACCTGCTCCAGGACGGCTCCGCCGATCCGCTGATCATGGCGACGGAACTCGTCGTCAGATCCTCCTCGTAGGCCGCCGCGCCACCGGCTCGGCGGCTGGTGGCGCCTCGGTGCCCCTCCTGCGGCGCCGCGGTGTGCTCCTTCGCCTCCCGGTGGCGGGCAGCCTGGCGGTGGTCCGCGCGTCTCGGGACTTTCAAGGACGGATCTTCGAGGACGACTCCTCTGGGAGGCCCGGTACGGTCGGCCTGGTGGCGGCGGGGTCGTAGGTTCCCGCGGACGGCGGGGGCTCGACGACCACGGTGTCGGCGGGCCGCGGGGCGCCCTCGGCGACGACGCGGGCGTGGTCGAGGTGGGAGGCCGCGACCAGCACGTCGTAGCGGCCGGCGACGATCGCGCTGCGCGAGGCGAAGTCCCGCTTGCCGCCGGTGAAGAAGTGGTTAATGAAGCCGAACGCGGCTCCCACCACCGCGCCCCAGAGCGCCGCCCAGAGTACGAGGACGAAGAACGACATCGTGGTCGAGGTGAACAACCCGAGGAACAGCCCAACGACGGCGCCGAAGAGCACGCCGCTCCCCGCACCGGTGAGCGCGGCCCTGCCGTTGGTCATCCTGCCGGTGACGGTCTCCTCCAGCTTGAGGTCGCTGCCGACGATCGCCACGTGCTCGACGGGGAACCCCGCGTCCGAGAGCCCGTCGACGGTTCGCTGGGCGGCGAGGTAGTTGTCGTAGCTGACGAGCACTCTGCGGTCGACGACGACCTGTGCGCCCTGGGCGGGGGATGTCTGTGCCATGTCCGTGCGCCTTCCCGTGCGTGGTCGGGGGATCAGGCCCGCCGACTACCCCGCGCCGAATAGAGCATGCGTGCACCCTGGTGCGGCATCTTCTGACCCTGGTAGTCTGCAGAAAGCTTCCAAGTGAAAACTTTTCCAATGAAAGCGGACATTAGGCGACAAACCGTCCATAGGACTGTTAAGGTTCTTACGAATAGCGCAAGACGAGTGGGTGGGCAGGGATCGTCGGGCGCTAGGGCCGCGAAGGAACCCGAAATGATCGCATTTATCATGATGATCGAAGCAGTGCTCGCCCTCGCCGGGCTGATGGCACTGTGCAGGCTCACTCGCTACCGAGGTGGGCGGCTGCCGGTCGAGGACCGCCGTGAGCACGTGCTGGAGTCGCGTTACAACAGGTGACGGCTCCTCTCGCGCCGGGGTAGGCGATACCCCGCGTGGAACACGTGAGGTGCGCGCCCGTCCCGTGCTCCCCCCGGTGAGCACTGGTCCCGGCCTTGGCGCAGGCCACCAGGATCGTCGCCGACCACCCGCCCTCGGGTGGAGTCGCGCCGCCGCCGGGACGTGACGCCGACCGGCCCGGCGCCTCGAAGTGGAGAGGAACGCCAGGCCGGAAAGAAAGGGCCGACGGCTACCAGCTCTGGTGCAGCGGCATCCCCTCCGTGTAACCCGACGAGCTCTGAACACCGATCACCGCGCGCTCGTGGAACTCCTCCAGGGTCGAGGCACCCGCGTAGGTGCACGAAGAGCGCAACCCCGCCACGATGGCGTCGATCTGGTCCTCGACACTGGGCCTGACCGGGTCGAGATACATCCTGGAGGTGGAGATCCCCTCCTCGAACAGGGTCTTGCGGGCTCGTTCGAAGGGAGAGTCCTCCGCGGTGCGCAGTTTCACGGCGCGGGCCGAGGCCATGCCGAAGTTCTCCTTGTACCTGCGGCCGTCGGCGTCGGTGCGGGCGTCACCCGGGGATTCGTAGGTGCCTGCGAACCAGGAGCCGATCATCACGTTCGCCGCCCCCGCGGCCAGGGCCAGGGCGACATCCCTTGGGTGCCGGACGCCGCCGTCGGCCCAGACGTGACGGCCCAGGCGGCGAGCCTCGGCGGAGCATTCCAGCACGGCGGAGAACTGCGGGCGGCCGACGCCGGTCATCATCCGGGTGGTGCACATCGCCCCCGGCCCGACGCCGACCTTGAGGATGTCCGCTCCGGCCTCCGCTAGGTCGCGCACCCCCTCCGCGGTGACGACGTTGCCCGCCGCGACCGGCACGCCGGGATCGAGCGAGCGGACCGCCCGCAGGGCGCTGATCATCTTCTCCTGATGGCCGTGGGCGGTGTCCACGACCAGGCAGTCGACCCCGGCCTCGAGAAGCTCCTTTGCCTTCGCCCCCACGTCGCCGTTGACGCCGACGGCGGCGGCGACGCGCAGCCTGCCCGAGGCGTCGAGGGCGGGCCGGTACAGCGTGGCCCGCAGTGCCCCCGTCCTGGTCAGGATGCCGACCAGGCGGCCGTCCTCGTCCACGATCGGGGCGAGCCTGTGGCGCCCGTCGTGGAGCCGGTCGAAGGCCTCGCGCGGGTCGAGGCCCGCGGGCAGGGTGAGCAGGTGGCCCGACATCACCTGGGACAGCTGCGTGTACATGTCAACCCCGCCGCAGTCGCTCTCGGTGACCACGCCGACGGGGCGGTTGTCCCAGTTGACGATGATGACCGCGCCGTGCGCACGCTTGGGCAGCAGGCTGAGGGCCTTGCCGACGGTGTCGTGGGGGGTGAGCGTGAGGGGCGTGTCGTGAACCAGGTCGCGTTTCTTGACCCAGTCGATCACGTTGGCGACGACCTCGATGGGGATGTCCTGCGGGATCACGGTGATCCCGCCGCGCCGTGCGACGGTTTCCGCCATGCGGCGCCCGGCGACGGCTGTCATGTTGGCGACCACGACGGGGATCGTGGTGCCCGTGCCGTCCCGGGTGGACAGGTCGACGGCTAGTCGGGAACCGACGGAGGAGCGGGACGGAACCATGAACACGTCGCTGTAGGTCAGATCATGGTCTGGTGCCATCTCATTGAGAAATTTCACGTTCTTCCACCTTGTCCGGTGAATAGTCAAAAGTAAGCGTTCCCGTTTTGAAGATCCCGAAGAGGAGTCACCACTCGGGGAGGGCACTAGGATCCGGTTTGCGTGGAGTTCAGTGGATGGCCGTGGGGGAGGCGTTGTGATCGTTGTCGATCGGTCCGAGATGCTCGTCGTGGGCCATGCCGTACGGACCTCCAACGCGGAGGAGATGGAGCAGGGGCGGGGAAGGCTCGGCGCGCTGTGGGCGCGGGCGGGGTCTCCCGGGGCCTTCGCGCATGTCCCGGGAAGGGTCGATGAGAACCTCTACGCGGTGCTGACCGACTACGAGAGCGACCATCACGGCTCCTACACGCAGATCGTCGGGGTGGCCGTGCGCAGCGCGGCCGCGCTGCCCGAGGGCATGGTCGCGGTACGGGTGCCCGGGGTCCAGACGCTGAAGGTCGAGGCGCGCGGTCCCATGCCGGACGCGCTCCTCGAGGCCTGGCGGCAGCTGTGGAAGCACACCGAGTCGGGCGGCGCTCCGGCCCGCGCCTTCACCACCGACCTGGAAGTCCACCACCCCGAGGGCGTCGACCTCTACGTCGCGGTCTTTCCCTCGATGCGCTGACCCCGGGAAGTCGGGCACGCCGGCTCCCGAGAGCCCGTCAGACGAGGACTCCCGTCTCGCGCAGCCTGGCCTGGGTCTCGGGGGGCAGGCCCCACGAGGACAGGTCGGCGAGCCGGGTCGCAGGAGAGAGGTCCTGTTCCGGAACACCGAGCAGACGGGGCGCGGGCGCGGGCTGGCGGACGCCGTCGACCTCGACGAACATGCCGCGCGCCCTGTTGTGCGGATGATCGGCGGCCTCGGCCATCTCCAGCACCGGGAAGACACACGCGTCCGAGCCCTCGAACACCGCCTCCCACTCGGCGCGGGTCCTCGACCCGAAGGCCTCGGCGAGCCGCCGCCGCAGTTCGGGCCACTGGGACCTGTCGTCCCTGTCCGGCAGGCCGGACAGACCCATCAGGGAGACCATCTCCGCCCAGAACCGCGGCTCGAGCGCCCCGACCGAGACGAACCCGCCGTCGGCCGTCTCATAGGTGTCGTACATGGGTGCGCCGGTGTCGAGCAGGTTGGTGCCGCGCGGACCCCAGAGGCCGTCCTGGATGCCGTTGTAGAACATCGCGACCAGTGTCGCGGCCCCGTCGATCATCGCCGCGTCCACCACCCGCCCCTCACCGGTGCGTTCCCGCTCGATGAGCGCGAGCAGCACGCCGTACGCGAGCATGAGGCCGCCGCCCGCGAAGTCGCCGAGGATGTTGATCGGCGGGGTGGGCCGCTCGTCCTCGCGGCCCAGCATCGACAGGACGCCGGAGACCGCGACGTAGTTGATGTCGTGCGCCGCCGTAGAGGCCAGCGGGCCCTCCTGGCCCCAGCCGGTCATCCGCCCGTAGACGAGGCGCGGGTTCACCGCGTGCAGGTCGGCGGGACCGATGCCGAGCCGCTCGGCGACCCCGGGACGGTAGACCTCGATGACCACGTCGGCACCCCTGGCCAGTTCCTTGAAGGCGGCCACCCCCTCGGGGGATTTCAGGTCTAGGCCGATCGTCCGTTTACCCCGGTCCATTACCTCGCGTCTTGGCTTGCTTTTCTCGGCGGTGACGGCGGCGGCGCGCTCGATCCGCAGCACCTCCGCGCCGTGGTCGGCGAGCATCATTCCCGCGAACGGCCCGGGAGCCAGGCCCGCCAGCTCCAGTACGCGCACTCCGGCCAGTGGGCCGCTCCTGGTCACGCGCTCCATCGGTGTCTCCTCTTCACGCTGCCCGCTCTGTCTTCATGACACCCGCTCCGCCGCGACGCGGGTCTCATCCGGCGATCACTTGGTAAGGTCCCAGAGTCTCTTCCGGCAAAGTAGAACAACGTTCGGCTTTCTGTGGCAAGACATCTCTCGGTAGCCCGCGCGGTGTCTGAGTGATATGGGAAACTTGCGCCCTATTTGATTGGGACTAGGGGTCGTGCGATGACATATCCGCACAGTGAACGGGTGGTCGCTGGGCGCTATCGGTTGCTGAGGGAGCTCGGCCGCGGGGGGATGGGTGTGGTGTGGGAGGGATACGACACCCTCCTTGACCGCCCGGTCGCGGTCAAGGAGGTGCTGCTCCCGCCGAACCTCGCCCCCGCTGAGCACGAGCGGCAGCTCGCCCGCACCTCCCGTGAGGCCAGGACCGCCGCCCGGCTCAACCACCACAACATCGTGGCGGTCTACGACGTGGCCGAGCAGGACGGGCGCCCCTGGATCATCATGGAGCTCGTCAGGGCCAGGGGTCTCGACGAGGTGGGATTGCTGCCGGTGCGGCAGGTCGCAGGCATAGGCCGTCAGGTGCTGGCGGCGCTCAGGGCGGCCCACGACGCGGGGATCCTGCACCGTGACGTCAAGCCGAGCAACATCCTGCTGGACGCCGAGGGCAGGGCCGTGCTCACCGACTTCGGCATCGCGACCGTCGAGGGTGACGCCTCGCTTACCCAGACCGGCATGGTGACCGGCTCGCCGAGCTTCCTGCCCCCGGAACGTGCCACGGGCGCCGACTCCGGCCCCTGGTCGGACCTGTGGGCGCTCGGCGCGACCATGTACGCCGCGCTGCTCGGCCACGGTCCTTTCGAGCGCCGCGACGCCATCGCGACCCTCGGCGCGCTCCTCACGGAGGAGCCCGACTTCAGCCGGGTGCCCCCGGCGATGCGAGAGGTGCTCACCGGCCTGCTCCGGCGAGACCCGGCGCACCGGCTGAGCGCGGAGCAGGCCGACCTGCTGCTGGCTCAGGCGGCCGACGACCCGTCGGGTACGGTGCCCCACCGCATCGAGCGGCCCGGTGGCAGGCGCGCCGGGCGGCGGAGCTCGGGACAGGCGTCCACCTCGGCGACGCCCGCCCGGCGACGGCGGCGGCGGGACAGCCGTGGCGGCGGCGGGGTCGCGCTGATCGCCGCCGCGGTGGTCGTTCTGGTCGGAGGGGGCGCCGCGGCGGTGGCGATGACGAGATCCGAGGAGCCCGCCGTCCCGCAGGCGGGACAGGAACTGCAGCCCGCCGACCCCTCCACTCCTGCGGCCGACGTCACCGCGACGGCCGAGGCGACCCCGACGACCGCGTCGCCCTCGCCCAGGGTCTCCAGGACCAGGAGCGCCGACCCGGTTCCCCGGCTGAAGGTCTGGCAGGCCAAGTCGCCGGAGAACTGGTCCATCCGGTACCCGGCGGGCTGGAAGGGAGACTGGGCCGCCGAGACGGGATACACCCAGTGGCTGCGCCCTGACGGCAGGGCGCACATGTCGGTCGAGGTGCTCTCCGGACCTCTCGACAGCCTGGAGACGGTCCAGCGGACCGTCAAGGAGAACACGGCGCAGTGGAGTGAGATCGGCTCCGACCGCGTCACGCGGATTCCCCTGGCGTACGGCTCCGGCCTCCAGTGGGAGTTCACCTGGACGGCCACGGACATCGGCGGCGTGCCGTGGGCGATCCCGGGGGCGACCTACCACGAGGTGAGCCGCTTCGTTGCGGTCGGTGACACGGTCATGGTGCTGAGCTGGACCACCTCCGCCGCCGAGTGGAAGGGCGGGGTCAGCCTGATGAACCAGGTGCTCGGGAGTTTCCATCCGCGCGGGGGCGAGTGATGACGTCGCTGGTCAGCGTGCCCGGCGGAGCCGAACCGGTGGTCCGCTATGGGCTCAGGACGGGACCCCCGTAGAGTTTCCACGCGTTTACCGTGTCCCGCCTGGCTCCCGGGACATCCGAGATATAACGTGCTAGAGGCGATCTTTACTATGGGAGCCCTGGGGGTGAGGACCTGTGGAGCAGATGACACAGATGTCGGCACATCGGCGTGCCGTAGAACAGATCAGGGACTCCTACGCCGCGATTCCGGATAATTCGGTGCCGCGCCTGTCCAAGGCGACCACGAACCTGTTCCGCTTCAGGGACGGCTCCCAAGGGGCGAAGCTTTCGGCCCGTGACCTGGATCAGGTCATCGAGGTCGACCCGGTGGCCATGACCGCCGAGGTGCAGGGCATGACCACCTACGAGAACCTGGTGGACGCCACGCTGGCGCACGGGCTCATGCCGTACGTCGTGCCGCAGCTGAAGACGATCACGCTGGGCGGCGCGGTGACCGGGCTTGGCATCGAGTCGACCAGCTTCCGCGACGGGCTGCCGCACGAGTCGGTCGAGGAACTGGAGATCCTCACCGGCGACGGGCGGATCGTCGTCGCCCGCCCGGACAACGAGCACGCCGACCTGTTCCATGCGTTCCCCAACTCCTACGGCACGCTCGGCTACGCCCTGCGGATCCGGATCAAGCTCAAGCGCGTCCAGCCGTACGTCCGGCTGACCCACATCCCGTTCACCGACGCCGACAAGTGCATGATCGCCATGAAGGAGATCTGCGAGCGCGGTGAGCACGACGGCGAGCCCGTCGACTTCGTGGATGGCACGTTCTTCGGCCCGGGAGAGCTCTATGTCACCGTCGGCCGCTTCGCCGAGAAGGCGCCCTACCTGTCCGACTACACCGGCATGCGCATCTACTATCGGTCGATCCAGACCAGGACGCGCGACTGGCTGACCGTCCGCGACTACCTCTGGCGCTGGGACACCGACTGGTTCTGGTGCTCGCGGGCCTTCGGCGTGCAGGAGCCGCTGGTGCGCTCGCTGATGCCGCGCAAGTGGATGCGCTCCGACGTCTACCGCAGGCTCGTCGGCCTGGACCGTAAGTACGGCGTCATCGCGCGGGTCGACCGCTGGCGTGGCAGGCCCCTGCAGGAGTCGGTCATCCAGGACATCGAGGTGCCCGTCGAGCGCGGCGCGGAGTTCCTGGAGTTCTTCCACGACAAGGTCGGCATGGAGCCGGTGTGGATGTGTCCGCTGAAGGCTTCTGGGGAGTGGCCGCTCTACCCCCTTGAGCCGGGGCGACTGTATGTCAACTTCGGCTTCTGGGGTACGGTGCCGTTGCCCAGAGGGCAGTTCGACGGCTACTACAACCGTCTCATCGAGCGTCGGGTGCACGAGCTGGAGGGGCACAAGTCGCTGTACTCGACGTCGTTCTACGCGGAGGACGAGTTCTGGCAGTTCTATAACGGAACCGCCTACTGGCCGGTAAAGCGGGCATACGACGCGGGTGGCCGGTTGCTCAACCTCTACGACAAGTGTGTACGGGGGCGTTAGGAGGTTGATTCTGTGAGGCTCGCAGAGATCTTCGAAATGGTCGTCGGCTCCGAGGCGGGGATCCGTTTCAGTGCCTACGACGGCAGCAAGGCAGGCCCGGACGGTGCCGACATCGGCATCGAGGTCAAGTCTCCGGCCGCGGTGGCCTATCTCGCCCAGGCCCCGGGCGAGATGGGCCTCGCCAGGGCCTATGTGTCGGGGCACCTCGACGTCGACGGGGACATGTACTCCCTGCTGGCGCGGATGTGGTCACTCACCATCAACGACATCACCACGGCGCAGAAGGTCGCGGCCGTCCGCGCGCTCGGCCTCAAGCCGCTGATGATGCGTGTGCCGCTTCCCCCCCAGGAAGTACGGCACAGCATGCTCGCCAAGATGGGCAGCAGGCACGCCAAGCAGCGTGACGCGGAGGCGATCCACCACCACTACGACGTGTCCAACAAGTTCTACTCCTGGGTGCTTGGCCCGTCCATGGCCTACACCTGTGCGGTCTTCCCCACCGAGCAGTCATCGCTGGAGGAGGCGCAGCACGCCAAGTTCGACCTGGTGGCCAGGAAACTCGGCCTGAAGCCGGGAATGCGCCTGCTGGACGTGGGCTGCGGCTGGGGCGGGATGGTCATCCACGCCGCCCGTGAGTACGGCGTGAAGGCGCTGGGCGTCACTCTCTCCCGCCAGCAGGCCGAATGGGCGCAGAAGGCCATCGCGGAGGCGGGGCTCAGCGAGCTGGCGGAGGTCCGTTACATGGACTACCGCGACGTCAAGGAGACCGGCTTCGACGCCGTGAGCTCGATCGGACTGACCGAGCACATCGGCAAGGAGCAGCTTCCGTTCTACTTCAGGTTCCTCTACGACAAGCTGGTGCCCGGCGGGCGCATCCTCAACCACTGCATCACCAGGCCGACCGGCACCGAGAAGACCATCAACGCGGGCGGCTTCATCAACCGCTACGTCTTCCCCGACGGTGAGCTCGAGTCGGTCGGCTACCTCGTCCGTCAGATGGAGGACATCGGCTACGAGATCCGCCACGAAGAGAACCTGCGCGAGCACTACGCGCAGACCCTGCGCTACTGGTGCGCCAACCTCGACGACCACTGGGACGAGGCGGTCGAGGAGGTCGGGCAGGGTACGGCCAGGGTGTGGCGGCTCTACATGGCGGGCTGCGTGGTCGGCTTCGAGCGCAACAAGATCCAGCTCCATCAGGTCCTCGGGGTGAAGCTCGACTCCGAGGGCGCGGCACACCTACCGCTCCGTCCGTCTCTTGACTGGCCCTGATCTTCCTCTAACCGGCACGCCGACGACGACCGGTTTCGGGGTTTGTCCGGCGCTGCGGCCCGCACCTTTCAAAGGTGCGGGCCGCGGCGTTTTCCATCGCGGGCGGCCGGTCGGCGCGGCCGGAAGAGCGCTCCTCCGCCTCCTGGTGGACCGGGGGACGATGACCGGCGGATGCGGATTGGCGCGCTCGCGCCCTACCTCAGCTCGCGCTTGAGAATCTTGCCGGTCGCCGTCATCGGAAGGGCGTCGCGGAACTCGACGAAGCGCGGATACTTGTAGGCGGCCATGTTCTCCCTGGTCCAGGCGACCAGCTCCTCCTCGGTGATCTTCGCTTCCCGGGTGCGGATGACGTACGCCTTGACCTCCTCGCCGTGTGAGTCGTGCGGGACACCGATCACCGCGGCGAGGGAAACCTCGGGGTGGGTCATCAGCACCTCCTCGATCTCGCGCGGGTAGACGTTGAAGCCACCTCGGATGATCATGTCCTTGGCTCGGTCGATGATCGAGTAGTAGCCGTCGGCGTCGCGTACCGCGATGTCGCCGGTGCGGAACCAGCCGTCGTTCATGGCCTCCGCGGTCGCCTCGGGGCGGTTGTAGTAGCCCTTCATCACGTTGTGGCCGCGGATCGCGATCTCGCCGGGCTCGTCGCCCTCGACCGTCTTCCAGTCGCCGTCGATCAGCCTCATCTCCACGCCCCAGACCGGCGTGCCGATCGTGCCGGGCTTGGTCGGTCTGCCGAGCTGGTTGAAGCTGGCCACCGGGGAGGTCTCCGACAGGCCGTAGCCCTCCAGGATGCCGATTCCGAAGGTGGCCTCGAAGTCCCTGAGCACCTCGGCGGGCAGGGAGGCGCCCCCGGAGACCGCGACCTTCAGCGAGGGCGGCACCGCGTCACCGTCGGTGTGGATCTTGGTCAGCATGGCCCAGTACATCGTCGGCACGCCCGCGAACAGCGTGACGTTCTCCGTGCGCATCAGCTCCAGGGCGGGTCCCGGCTCGAAGCGCGGCATGAGCACCACGGTGGCCCGGCGCCGGAACCCCAGGTTCATGACGGTGGTCTGACCGAAGGAGTGGAACAGCGGCAGCGCGGCAAGGAAGGCGTCGCCCCCCTCGGAGCGCGGGAACATCTCGTCGGAGATCATGGCGTTGAGCAGCATGTTCTGGTGGCTCAGCTCCGCGCCCTTCGGCTGGCCCGTGGTGCCGCTGGTGTAGAGGATCACCGCGGTGTCGTCCGGCGCGGTCTGCACGGTCTGGAACTCGCCGGAAACGCCGTCCAGCGCCGCCCACAGGGTCTCGCCGTACTCGGACTCGGTGGCGAAGGCGGTGGCCGGGAGCACGAAGAAGTGCTCCGTCGCCGCCTCCTCGAAGCCCGCCCTGCCGCGCTCGCCCAGCGGCAGCTCGGGGGTCCCCTCGAAGCAGAAGAAGGCCTTGGCCTCGGCGTCCTGGAGGTGGTAAGTGATCTCTCTGGGCTGTAGCAGCACGTTGAGCGGAACGACCGTGGCGCCTGTCTTGAGGATGCCGTAGTACACGAAGGGGAAGTAGGGCAGGTTCGGGCAGGCCAGCGCGACCTTGTCCCCCTTGCCGATGCCTCTGGAGACCAGCAGGTTGGCGACCTGGTTCGCGACGGTGTCGACCAGGGAGTACGGCAGCCGCAGGTCGCCGAAGACGATTGCGGTGCGATCGGGCTGCTGCCGTGCGCTGTCCTCCAGGACGATCGACAGGTTGAGCATGGGCGTCCTCCTCCGAGCAGGCTCTGACCCGCCTCATCTTTTCAGCCCGAGATACCTACCGGTAGGTAACGGTGATTACGAATTGACGTGTAAAAGCACCCGGGGTAAGCAGGTGAGAGCCCGCTTACCGGGGGAGGCGAGCTGTCCGTTCGTGCGGCGAAGGGTCAGTGGGCACATGGAGTACGACTACGTGATCGTGGGGGCGGGATCCGCGGGGTGCGTGCTGGCCAACCGGCTGTCCGCCAACCCCGCGACGACGGTGGTCCTGATCGAGGCGGGGGGGCCGGACGACAAACTGGAGATCCGGATGCCCGCCGCGTTCGCCAAGCTCTTCAAGACCGGCTATGACTGGAACTTCACCACCGTCGAGCAGCCGGGCCTGTCCGGCAGACGGCTCTACTGGCCGCGTGGCCGGATGCTCGGCGGCTCCTCCTCGATGAACGCCCAGATGTGGGTGCGTGGGCACCGGGCCGACTACGACGGCTGGGACGTCCCCGGCTGGTCCTACGACGAGGTCCTGCCGTACTTCCACCGGGCCGAGCGCCGCGTCGGCTCCAACCACGGCGGCGTCTACGGTACCGCGGGCCCGATCCGCATCTCCGAGCTGCGCAGTCCCAACCCGACGACCGCGGTGTTCCTGAGGGCCTGCGAGGAGATCGGGCTCCCCCGTCTCGACGAGCTGAACGGCTCCGCCAACGAGGGCTGCTCCCAGACTCCCGTCACCCAGGACAGGGGCCGTCGCTGCAGCTCTGCGGACGCCTATCTGAGACCCGTGGCGAGAAGGCCCAACCTCACCGTGCTGACCTCCTGTCACGTGCGCAGGGTGCTGGTCGAGGGTGGGCGCGCGACCGGCGTCGAGTACGGCACGGCGGACGGGAACGGCGACACGGTCGTGCGGGCGCGCAGGGAGGTTGTGCTGTCTGCCGGAGCCATCGGCTCGCCGCATCTGCTGATGCTGTCCGGCATCGGCGCGGCGGACGAACTGCTGGCGCAGGGGATCGAACCGGTCATCGACCTCCCCCAAGTCGGCGCCAATCTCCAGGACCACCTGGCCTCCGGCGTCATCCTGCACTGCCCCGAGCCGGTCACGCTGGCGGGCGCCGAGTCGATCGGCAACCTGCTGCGCTTCCTGGTCGGCCGGAGTGGAATGCTCACCTCGAACGTCGGCGAGGCGGTGGCCTTCATCAGGACCTCCCCCGGCGAACCGGCCCCGGACATTGAGCTGATCTTCGCCCCGGGACCCTTCATCGACCACGGGCTCACCCCGCCGCCCGGCCACGGCCTGAGCATCGCCTCCATCCTGCTGCGCCCGGAGAGCCGGGGCAGGGTCTTCCTCGAAGGCCGCGACGTGGCGATCGACCCCGCGTACCTGACGGCGGAGGCCGACATCAGGCGGCAGATCGCCGGGCTCAGGAAGGCCAAGGAACTGTTCGCGACCGCGGCGCTCCTGCCGTTCGCCGGGGCGCCGATGAACCCGTACTGGGGCGCGGAGACCGACGAGGAGCTCGCCCGCTGGATCCGCGAGCGCAGCGAGACCCTCTACCACCCGGTGGGCACCTGCCGGATGGGCGAGGACGCCGACGCGGTGGTCGACCGGGAGCTGAGGGTCCGCGGAGTCGAGGCGCTCCGTGTCGCCGACGCCTCGGTCATGCCGGTCATCAATCGGGGCCACACCCATGCCCCAACCGTCATGATCGCTGAAAAGGCCGCCGACCTCATCACCGCCACCTCCTGAGGCCTCCTCACGCAAATTCCCGAACGACCCCGCGAACCAATTGACGGCATTCGCCTGCGATGTAGTCATCCCTCTTCGAGGTTTATCCAGATTAAGGACGTCGTCCTGGAGAAGTTTGCGAAGTTCATCATGAAATATCAGGGTATTTCGGGCTTCGGTGCGGTCGATCTACTCATCATCGAGCACTCCGGCCTGTGATCGCGCCAGCTCGGAACCGTGATCCGTTACCGGTTCGGTCGTCCGGAGGAGGTCGACGCCCGGAGCAGGGCGGGCCGTGACGGAGAGGCGTCAGAGGCGCTGTGGAGAGGGATCTCCGGGGTGTCTGTGACGCTCGTGATCATGGATCCAGACTTATGCAGGTATTTGCTTATGTGAAGGATGAGTTCGGGCTGGCGGATGTCTTTGCGAGGAGCAGTCCAATTGTCCCTGCCGCGTGACGATTTCCGATCCACGGGACACTCTGCGGGGAATCCTGACTCCTCACCGCCAAGCGGATGTTAGGTTCCGCCCATGGGATCGGGATCGTCACCCTCCGCGACGGGAATCGCTGGCGCCGAGGTGCGTTCCGCGGCCGGCCGGTCTCTTTTTCGGCTTGGGCGGTCTCGTTCCGGATTGTTGAACGAAAAATCATATGGCAGGATCGGCAAAACCGAACGCGGTTCTATTGGGGGATGGTGTGACTGTTTCGCTGTCGGATATCGACCTGTCGGACATCGCCTTCTGGGAACGGCCGATGGCCGAGCGGGAGGAGGCCTTCGCGCTGCTGCGCGCCCAGCCGGCGCCGCTCAGGTTCACCGAGCCCGACATCAGCTTCGCCCTTCCCGGGGCGGGCTACTACGCCCTGGTGAGACATGCCGACATCGTCGAGGCCAGCCGCAACCCCGAGGTCTTCTCCTCGGGGCGCGGCGCGACCGCCATCCACGACATGGGGCCCGAGTTCGGCGAGTACTTCGGGTCGATGATCAATATGGACGACCCAAGGCATGCCAGGCTCCGCCGGATCGTCTCCAGGGCCTTCACTCCCAGGATGATCGGGCAGTTCGAGGACGACGTGCGGGACGAGGCCGCTCAGATCGTGGACGACCTGATCGCGAAGGGGCCCGGCTGCGACTTCGTCACGGAGGTGGCGACCAAGCTTCCCTTGAAGATCATCTGCGACATGATGGGCATCGGAGCCGAGCACTACCAGACGGTTTTCGACGCCTCGAACATCATCCTGTCCGGTGGTGACCCGGAGTTCATCGAGGACGTCAGCCGGGCGGCCGAGCTGCTCCTCGGCGCGGGGCAGCGTCTGCAGGACCTCGTCGTCTCTCTGGCCGCGGAGGGAGGTGACACACTGATCACCTCTCTGACCAGCGCCAACATCGACGGCGAGAAGCTGACCATGCGGGAGCTCGGCTCGTTTTTCATCCTGCTGGTCGTCGCGGGCAACGAGACCACCCGTAATGCCATCTCGCACGGTCTGCAGTTGTTCACCGAGAACCCCGGCCAGCGCGAGCTGCTCCTCGACGACCTCGAGGGCCGTCTCCCGGGCGCGGTTGAGGAGATCGTCCGTCTCGCCTCCCCGGTCGCCTGGATGCGCCGTACCCTCACCCGCGACCACGAGATGAACGGCCACCTCTACTGCAAGGGCGACAAGGTGTTGCTCTACTACTGGGCGGCCAACCGTGACGAGGCCGTCTTCACCGACCCCTACCGGTTCGACATCCTGCGCGCGGGAGGAGCCCACGTGGCCTTCGGCGGCCCCGGACCGCACTTCTGCCTGGGCGCCCACCTGGCCCGCCGTGAGATCGCGGTGATGTTCCGTGAGCTGTTCACCCGGCTGCCGCAGATCCGCTCCGTCGGCGAGCCCGTCCGCCTGCGCTCCAGCTTCATCAACGGCATCAAGCATCTCAGCTGCGACTTCTGAAACGTTCCATTGACGTGGGTCGTTGCTCGTGAAAATGATTGGCCGTATGAGCGTGACGCCGCCCCAGCGGAAGACGATCACCTCCGCCGCCGACTTCGACCTGTCCGACTACGACTTCTGGGCCAGGCCCATGCGGGAGCGGGAGCACGCCTTCCGGCTTCTGCGCGACCTGGAGCGCCCTGCCTTCTACGAGGAGATGGAGGTCTCGTTCGCGCCGAAGGGGCTCGGCTACTACGCACTGGTCAAGCATGCCGACATCCTGGAGGCCAGCCGCAACCCGGAGGTGTTCTGCTCGGGCGACGGCGGGGCGACCAACATCCCGGACATGCCCCCCGAGTTCGGCGAGTACTTCGGGTCGATGATCAATATGGACGACCCAAGGCACGCCAGACTCCGCCGGATCGTTTCCAGGGCGTTCACCCCCAAGATGATCAGGCAGTTCGAGGCCGACGTCGAGGCGGCGGCGGCGCGCATCGTGGACGACCTGATCGCGAAGGGACCCGGCTGCGACTTCGTCACCGAGGCCGCGGCCAGACTTCCCTTGAAGATCATTTGTGACATGATGGGGATCCCGGAGAAGGACTACGGCTTCGTCTTCGACCGCTCGAACCTGATCCTCGGCGGCTTCGACCCCGAGTACGGCGGCGGCGACATGAACACCGCGGTGGAGAAGCTGCTGACCGCAGGAATGGAGTTGCAGCAACTCGTCCAGGACCTCGCCGCCTACCGCGTCGAGCATCCCACGGGCGACCTCATCTCTTCCCTGGTGAACGCCAACATCGACGGTGAGCGGCTGACCGGGCAGGAGCTCGGCTCGTTCTTCATCCTGCTGGTCGTCGCGGGCAACGAGACCACCCGTAACGCCATCTCGCACGGCCTGCGCCTGCTCACCCGAAACCCCGGCCAGCGCGCGCTGCTTCTCGACGACCTCGAGGGCCGTCTCCCCGGGGCGGTCGAGGAGATCGTCCGCCTGGCCTCCCCGGTGAACTTCATGCGCCGCAAGGTCACCAGGGACCACGAGATGAACGGCCAGCTCTATCTCGAGGGCCAGAAGGTCGTCCTGTACTACTGGGCCGCCAACCGCGACGAGAGCGTCTTCCCCGACCCGCTGCGTTTCGACGTCACCCGCACTCCCAACCCCCACGTCGGGTACGGCGGGCCGGGGCCGCACTTCTGCCTGGGCGCCCACCTGGCCCGCCGTGAGATAACCGTCATGTTCCGCGAGCTGCTCCGCCGTCTCCCCCGGATCGAGGGCGGCAGGCCAGAACGGCTCTACTCCAGCTTCATCAACGGAGTCAAGCACATGACCTGCGAGTTCTGAGGCTACGAGGAAGCCGCCTTGATCGACTTGAAAGCGGTGTTGATGTCCGGCAGCAGGTCCTTCTTACTGTCCGGCACCGACATGTAGACGACCGAGGGAAGGTCGGCGCCGGTACTCACGACCGCCACGACCATGGTGGTCTTCTCCTCGCCCGCGGTGACCTCGTAGGCGGCGAGCTGACCGGGAAGGCCGTTGACGGACAGCGCCTGCTGGGCGGTCTTGCGGGCGCTGTTGCCCTCGGGGAAGAACTTCTTTCGTGCCTCCGAGGCCACCGCGTTGACCACGGGAGCGAGGTTCTCCGGCGAGGTGTACTTGTCCTTCAGCCGAGGTGAGAGCGCGCCCGACATCAGCTGGGCGAACTGTGCTCTGCCCGCCGAGTCCGTGCCCGCGGGAACGTACTGGCGGGTGGTGAAGCCGTAGACCGTGGGCACGGTCCTGCGCTGGTCCTCGCGCCACGCCCCGCCGAGCCGTGCCACGCTGATCGCCGCTGCCTGGTCGGAGAGGGTGCCCGCGACCGGGGACGCCTTGCCGGGGAAGCGTGGCAGACGACCGATCGTCTGGGACTTCACGGGCCTCTTGGCGGTCGGGGAGGGCTTGGCCTGAGGGGTGGGGTCCGCTTCCTTGGTCGAGGCCAGCGGTCCAGCCAGGAACGCCCAGAGCAGCGCACCGACCAGCGCGATCACCACCGAGCCGACGAGCGCGAAGACCCAGATCGGTCTGCCCTGCCCGTCGAACTCGTCGTCGTCTCCCATGGCCTGGTAGTTGTCGCCGAAGACGGTGTCCCACAGCTCCTGCTGGCGCTCGGGCGGCGGGGTCTTCGGGCCACTGATCTGGCCCGCGGTGACGAACGGCTTGTAGGGGTCGGACGGGTCCTGACTCAGGTGCTGTCCCGGCTGGCCCTGCGGCGGATGTCCCGGATGTCCTGGCCCCGGCTGTCCCGGGTGCCCCGGCTGGCCCTGTGGGAACTGTCCCGGCTGGGGCTGGTAGCCGGGGTTGAGCGGCTGGGCCTGCGGTTGGTGTGCGCCGTCGGACGGATACTGCGGGGGTGCGCCCTGCGCGGGGCGCATGACTCCCTGGGACTCGGCGGCGGGGGAGGCCTCGGGCGCGGTCGTCGCGGCCAGAGCCCAGACCGCGGGATTGTTCGGCACGCCGAAGCTGCTCCGCGCGGCACCGTCGCCGAAGGAAGCTCCGTTGCCGGGGAGGGCATCGCCTCCGGCAGGGGGGTGCCCGAGGGGAACGGCGGGAGCCTGAGCCTGGGGGTCCTGCCAGGTGGGGGAGAAGAGCGGGTCTCGTGCCTCCGCGGGGCTCGTGGTGGACCACGAGGCGCCGTCTGCCGCGGCGGGCGGCCACACGGCGTTGTCGGCCGGAGGGGTCTGAGCGGCTGACGGCCACGCCGTGTCCGCGGCGGGCGGAGAGGACGGCCATGAGGTGCCGTCCGCAGAGGGGGACGACGCCCACCCGGTGTTCTCTGCCGGGGCGGCGGGGGGCCAGCCGGTGTTCTCTGCCGACGCGGGCGGCCACACGGCGCTGTCGGCCGGGGCGGTGGGCGGCCACGCGGTGTTCTCGGCCTGAGCGGCGGGCGGCCACCCGGCGTTGTCCGCCGGGGCGGTGGAGGGCCAGCCGGTGTTCTCTGCCGACGCGGGCGGCCACACGGCGCTGTCGGCCGGAGGAGTCTGAGCGGCCGGCGCCCACGCGACGCTGTCTGTGGCCGGAGCGGGGAACGAGGCTCCCGGCTCCCCGGAGGAAGACGGCGGGACCTGCCAGGACTCGGCGCTCGCCGGTGCGGTGGCGCCCAGGTACGGATTCTCGCGCTCGCTGGACAGATCGGGATCCTGCCTGATCTCATCCATCGGCTGCGGGGTGAAGGCCTGGCTCCAGCTGGTGGTGGCGGACACGCTGGGCTGGGGCGCGCTGGGCTGGTCCCAGCCGTTTCCGGTCGGTGTCGCGGTCGCCTGGTCCCAGCCGTTGCCTGCCTGGGGTGCGCCTGCCTGCTCCCAGCCGTTGCCGGGTGTCGTTGTGGCTGGCTGGTCCCAGCCGTTGCCCGTCTGTGGTGCGCTCGCCTGGTCCCAGCCGTTGCCCGTCTGCGGCGCGCTCGCCTGGTCCCAGCCGTTGCCCGTCTGCGGCGCGCTCGCCTGGTCCCAGCCGTTTCCGGTCGGTGTCGCGGTCGCCTGGTCCCAGCCGGTTCCCGTTTGGGGTGCGCTCGCCTGGCCCCAGCCGTTGCCGGGAGAGGTCGATGGGGAGTCACTGTCCGGCGGGGGGACGTCCGGCAGTCCTTGGCCGCTGTGCTGAGAGGCGGTCGCCCCGTCCCAGCCGTTACCGACGGTCTGGGCCGAGGTCGCCTGGCTCCAGCCGTTTCCGGTCGGTGTCGCGGTCGCCTGGTCCCAGCCGTTGCCCGTCTGCGGTGCGCCTGCCTGCTCCCAGCCGTTGCCGGGTGTCGTTGTGGCTGGCTGGTCCCAGCCGTTGCCCGTCTGCGGTGCGCTCGCCTGGTCCCAGCCGTTGCCCGGAGAGGTCAACGGCGAGCCGTTGCCCTGCTGATGCTCGTCCTGGGGGAGAGGCAGCCGGGGAGAGGTGCCGAGAGACTCGTTCGCCCAGCTGGGCGTCGAATCCACCGTATCCGGCCATGCCGGAGGCAGGTGGGACTGGCTGGACTGCTCCGAGGCCATGGCTTCCTTACCTCCCGCGCGGGTGCCCGAATTATGGGTATTGGGCATGGTCTCACGTGAGACAGGGGCGTTCACAGGGAAACCGGAGAACGCCCCCCTGAACTGGAGTCCTGTGGGGTCGGTTGGTGGATCCTGCATCGGCAGGCCGGCCTCCGAGGGATCCGGGCCCTGCCCCGGCTCGACTGAGTGTGCCACGGTGAGAAGAGTAAACTGACGGGACATGCGAGGTCACAACGGATGTGTCCCCATCGGGTCTCGGCCTGTCCCAGACAGGTAAGCGTCCCCATTGTGCTGAACTGCCTGGGCCGGTGTCTCCCGTTTGCCGTGATCGAGGTCGTTTTCCCAGGCCACGAATATGACTTGCGGACTGCGATAGTCTTGACCTATGCGTGCCGCGACCCTGCTGCTTACCGGGCCGCATCGGCCTTCTCGGCGTTAGACGCCTCGCCGGTGCGGCTGCCCTTCGCGTGAGCGGAGGGTTTTTCTATTGGGTCGGATGGGTCAGATCATCTGCGCAGACGTATACCGAGGGAAGATTGACGTGAGCGAGCGAGCCGACATGCAGAGCGACGAGCAGCACTACGACCCGCAGGCACTGCAGGTCAAGTGGCAGCAGCGGTGGGAGGAACTGGACCCGTTCCATGCCTCGGACGACCCCGCCGACACGCGTGAGCGGCGCTACATGCTCGACATGTTCCCCTACCCCTCTGGCGACCTGCACATGGGGCACGCCGAGGTGTTCGCCATCGGTGACGTCGTCGCGCGTTACTGGTTCCAGCGCGGCTACAACGTGCTGCACCCGATCGGCTGGGACTCCTTCGGCCTGCCCGCGGAGAACGCCGCGATCAGGCGCAACGCGCACCCGGCCGAGTGGACCTACGCCAACATCGAGACCCAGGCCAACTCCTTCAAACGCTACGCGGTCTCCTTCGACTGGTCCCGCCGCCTGCACACCAGCGACACCGACTACTACAGGTGGACGCAGTGGCTGTTCATCCGCTTCTTCGAGCGCGGCCTGGCCTACCGCAAGGGCGGCCTGGTCAACTGGTGTCCCAACGACCAGACCGTGCTGGCCAACGAGCAGGTCAAGGACGGCAGGTGCGAGCGGTGCGGCGCCGAGGTCGTCCGCAGGGAGCTGACCCAGTGGTACTTCAAGATCACTGACTATGCCGACCGGCTGCTGGACGACATGGCCCAGCTGGAGGGCGGCTGGCCCGAGCGCGTGCTGACCATGCAGCGCAACTGGATCGGCAGGTCGGAGGGCGCCGACGTCAACTTCGTGATCGAGGGCCGCGACGAGCCGGTCACCGTCTACACCACCCGCCCCGACACCCTGTACGGCGCGACCTTCTTCGTGGTGGCCCCGGATGCCCCGCTGGCCGAGGAGATCGTCTCAGAGGAGCACCGAGAGGCCTTCGAGGCCTACCGGGCCGAGGTGGCCAAGCTGTCCGACATCGACCGGCTGTCGACGGACAAGGAGAAGAGCGGCGTCTTCCTGGGCCGCTACGCCGTCAACCCGGTCAACGGCGAGCGCATGCCGATCTGGGCGGCCGACTACGTGCTGTCCGACTACGGCCACGGCGCCATCATGGCTGTTCCCGCGCACGACCAGCGTGACCTGGACTTCGCCCGCAGGTTCGGCCTGCCGGTGCGGGTCGTCGTGCACACCGGCCTGGCGGACCCGGGCGAGACCGGTGTCGCCACCGCGGGAGAGGGCTCCCTGGTCAACTCCGGGCCGCTGGACGGCCTGTCGAAGACCGAGGCGATCCGTAAGATCGTCGAGGTGCTGGCCGAGCGCGGCACCGGCAGGGCGGCGGTCAACTTCCGCCTGCGTGACTGGCTGCTGTCCCGCCAGCGTTTCTGGGGCTGCCCGATCCCGATCATCCACTGCCCCGACTGCGGCGAGGTCCCGGTCCCCGACGAGCAACTGCCCGTCACCCTGCCCGACCTGCGCGGTGAGGCCCTGGCTCCCAAGGGCGTCTCCCCGCTGGCCTCGGCCGAGGACTGGGTCAACGTCTCCTGCCCCAAGTGCGATGGCCCGGCCAGGCGTGACACCGACACGATGGACACCTTCGTCGACTCCTCGTGGTACTACCTGCGCTACGTGGACCCGACCTACGAGGGCGGCCCGTTCGACGTCGAGAGGGTTCGCAAGTGGGGGCCGATCGACCAGTACGTCGGCGGCGTTGAGCACGCGGTGCTGCACCTGCTGTACTCGCGTTTCTTCACCAAGGTCCTGCACGACATGGGCATGGTCGACTTCACCGAGCCCTTCACCCGCCTGCTGAACCAGGGACAGGTCATCAACCAGGGCAAGGCGATGTCCAAGTCCCTGGGCAACGGCGTCGACCTGGGACAGCAGATCGACGCGTACGGCGTCGACGCGGTCAGGCTGACCGTGGTGTTCGCCGGTCCGCCCGAGGACGACATCGACTGGGCCGACGTCTCCCCGGCCGCGTCGCAGAAGTTCCTGGCCCGCGCGTTCCGTGTCATGGCCGAAGCCGGTGCGGCGTCCGCCCCCGGGGTCGACGTCGCCGCCGGCGACCTGGAGCTGCGCAAGGTCGTCCACCGGACCATCGACGAGGTCACCAAGCTGGTCGAGTCGCACCGCTTCAACGTCGCGGTCGCGCGCATGATGGAGCTGACGAGCGCGGCTCGCAAGGCCATCGACTCGGGGCCGGGTGCTGCTGACCCCGCGGTGCGCGAGGCCGCGGAGACCCTGTCGATCATGTTGTCCCTGGTCGCGCCGTACGCGGCGGAGGAGGGCTGGGAACGACTGGGCCACCCCGCCTCTGTCGCGACCGCCGGATGGCCGGTCGCGGAGGCGGAACTGCTGGTTCAGGACTCTGTCACCTGCGTCGTGCAGGTCGCGGGCAAGGTCCGTGACCGCATCGAGGTCTCCCCGGAGATCTCAGAGACGGACCTGGAGGCTCTGGCGCTGGGCTCGGAGAAGGTCCAGGCCTTCCTGTCCGGTGCTCCTCGCAAGGTCATCGTCCGCGCGCCCAAACTGGTCAACATCGTCCCCTAGGGCACGGAACCCGTACCGCGCCCGGGATCGTTCACCGGGCGCGCAAGGGGCGCGGGAAGAGAGCGCGTTCCCTGAAGGGTGTGCACACCCGTCGAAGACGTGAACGCCGGAAGGTGCGAACCGTCCGGCGGAGCGTGTGAAGGAGTGGCCCTCGGCTACGGTGGGTCGCTCCTTCACACGTGTCGTCTCAGAGTTTGCGCAGCACCGCCACGACCTTGCCCAGGACGGTGGCCTCGTCGCCGGGGATCGGGTCGTAGTTCGCGTTGTGCGGGACCAGCCAGACATGGCCGCCCTTGCGCTTGAAGGTCTTGACCGTGGCCTCGCCGTCGATCATCGCGGCGACCACGTCGCCGTTGTCGGCGACGGGCTGCTGGCGGACGACCACCCAGTCGCCGTCGGCGATCGCGGCCTCGATCATCGAGTCGCCCGTCACCTGGAGCAGGAAGAGCGTTCCCTCGCCGACGAGCTGTTTGGGCAGGGCGAAGACGTCCTCGATGCTCTCCTCGGCGAGGATCGGGCCACCGGCGGCGATCCGGCCGACGAGCGGCACGTAGGCCGCGGTCGGGCGGCTGATCGGCGTCTCGTCGGCGCCCGCGTCGGGATCAACCCACAGCACCGGTTCGCCGGGCAGGCGCACCTCGAGTGCGCGGGGGCGGTGTGGATCGCGGCGCAGGTAACCCTTGCGCTGCAGGGCCGTCAACTGGTGCGAAACGCTGGAGGTGCTGGTGAGCTGCACCGCCTCGCCGATCTCCCGCATCGACGGCGGGTATCCGCGTTGTTGCACAGAGTCGCGGATCACTTCAAGGATCTTGCGCTGCCTGGGGGTGAGGCCAAGGGAGTCACGCCTGCGCACCGCCAGGTCGCTGACGGCCGAACCGTTCTCGTCGTGCTCGCTCATACGATCTCCTCGCTCCCGGTCTGTATTGCTTACGTCGCACACAGCGACCGTACCCTCGCCGAAGATCATACTCAAACAATTGTTCGAATGGTCCTCGAAATAAGCGGTGGCGTGGTGTACAACATCGTACGGGAGTTCGATCGACATCGTGTTCGATTCGCCGATCTTTCTTCGACATGTGTTCGGCCAGGTCGAGGGGATGGGGGCACCATGAAGGCGACCGCGAGGACATCCAGGCCCCGGCTGACCGTCGTCGGGGGCACCGACCGGGCAGCCGCCGCGGGAGCGGGGCGAACGACCGCGGGGGGTGCTGGTCGGAGGGGTGCGGGAGGTGTCTCCCGTGCGACCGCAGGGGGAGGCGGAGGGGCTTCCCGTGCGATCACCGGAGGGGGTGCAGGGGCCTCCCGTGCGACCGCGGGAGGGATGGCGGGCGGAGTCGGCCGTGTGTCCGTCAGGGATGCCGCAGGGGTGGCCGCAGGGGGAGGCGGGCGGGTGACCGCCCGGAGGGGCGGCCCTGCGCGGAGAGGGCGACGTCAGACCCCGCCGATCCGGCTGACCCGGCGGGGGAGGATCGTGGTCGTCCTGGCGCTCGCGCTCGTCACCCTGGGGGCGATCTGGGTTGGCGCCCGCATCGACGCCGCCTTCGCGCTCCAGCGCCGTGCCCCTGAGGGGCTGTCGGTGGTGGCGCGTGCGGGGGCCACTTCGCCGGGCGTGGCGAGCCTCGTGGCGACGGAGCGTGACTCTGCGCCCGGGGTCCGGCCGATAATGGATCCGGGCGACCTGTCCGGCTCCGTGATCCGGCCCGGCGCCCGGCTCCGTCTGCCCGAAGCCTCCACCCGCTGAGCGGGCCCAGGAGCGGGGTCGCCCGGAGGGCGACACGCCCGGCTGTCGCCGATGCGATGCGCTGATCAGCGACTTCGGTCCGCAGGGTCTTCCTAACTTGCGTTCATGCCCCGACGCTTCTACGGTTGGACCACAACATCTAGTGGCATCATCGCTCTGCTCCACCATAGATTGTGTTTCTATTACCGCATCTCGACCATTCGAGGGGCGTGCGCGAGCGTCTCCTGACGGAGGCTGCGAAAGTAAGCGGAGCAACACGAGAAAGGTGAGCCGCTAGGCAAGTCGAGGAGGCGACGCACGTGCACTGTCCGTTCTGTCGTCACCCTGACACGCGGGTCATCGACAGCCGGTCGACCGAGGACGGCGGTGCCATCCGCCGCAGGCGCACGTGCCCGGAGTGCGGGCGCAGGTTCACCACGCAGGAGACGGTGTTGCTCATGGTGAGCAAACGCAGCGGGGTGACCGAGCCGTTCTTCAGGGACAAGGTGATCGCCGGTGTCCGGCGGGCGTGCCAGGGCCGCCCGGTGAGCGAGGACTCGCTGGCCCAGCTCGGCCAGCGGGTCGAGGAGAGCATCAGGGCGACCGGGTCCGCGGAGATCGCGGCCCACGAGGTCGGGCTGGCGATTCTGGGACCGCTCCGCGAGCTGGACGAGGTGGCCTACCTGCGGTTCGCCTCGGTCTACCGCAGCTTCGAGACCCTGGCGGACTTCGAAGCGGAGATCGAGCAGTTGCGCGCCGAGCGTTCCGCCAGGCGCGACTGAGTCAGTCCCCGGGCGCCGGGGGAACAAGCGGCGCGTTGAAGTGGTCCGACTCGAGGGCTCTGCGGAGCCCTGAAAGGGGGAAGTCATGACGGAGACGGTCAGTGGCGCAGCCGCGCGTGGGGGAAAGCGGTCGCGCAAGGGGCTGAAGATGAAGCGCATCTTCACCACACCCGGGGTGCACCCGTACGACCAGGTGTCCTGGGAGCGCCGTGACGTCGTCATGACCAACTGGCGGGACGGCTCGATCAACTTCGAGCAGCGGGGCGTGGAGTTCCCCGAGTCCTGGTCGGTCAACGCCGCCAACATCGTGACCACGAAGTACTTCCGCGGCGCGGTCGGCACCCCGCAGCGCGAGTGGAGCCTGAAGCAGCTCGTCGACCGGGTGGTCGGCGTCTACACCAGGACCGCGGTCGAGGAGGGCTACTTCGCGACCGAGGAGGACGCGGAGATCTTCGATCACGAGCTCAAGCACGCCCTGGTCAACCAGGTCTTCAGCTTCAACTCGCCGGTCTGGTTCAATGTCGGTACCGCCTCGCCGCAGCAGGTCAGCGCCTGCTTCATCCTGGCTGTCGACGACCAGATGGAGTCCATCCTCGACTGGTACAAGGAAGAGGGCGTGATCTTCAAGGGCGGTTCCGGCTCCGGGGTGAACCTCTCCCGGATCCGCTCGTCCAAGGAGTTGCTCTCCAGCGGGGGCACGGCCAGCGGCCCGGTCTCCTTCATGCGCGGCGCGGATGCCTCGGCGGGCACCATCAAGTCCGGCGGCGCGACCCGCCGCGCGGCCAAGATGGTCGTCCTCGACGTCGACCACCCCGACATCGAGGAGTTCATCGAGACCAAGGCGCGCGAGGAGGACAAGGTCCGCGCGCTGCGTGACGCCGGGTTCGACATGGACCTGGGCGGCAAGGACATCGTCTCCGTCCAGTACCAGAACGCCAACAACTCCGTGCGTGTCTCCGACGAGTTCATGCGCGCGGTCGAGAACGGCGGCGACTTCGGCCTGCGAGCCCGCCTCACCGGCGAGGTCATCGAGAAGGTCGACGCCAGGGACCTGTTCAGGAAGATGGCCAAGGCCGCCTGGGAGTGCGCGGACCCCGGCGTCCAGTACGACGACACGATCAACGACTGGCACACCAGCCCGGAGACCGGCCGCATCACCGCGTCCAACCCGTGCTCTGAGTACCTCCACCTGGACAACTCCTCCTGCAACCTGGCCAGCATCAACCTGCTGAAGTTCCTGAAGGACGACGACTCCTTCGACATCGCGAACTTCGTGAAGATCACCGAGCTGATCATCACCGCGATGGACGTCTCCATCACGTTCGCCGACTTCCCGACCGAGAAGATCGACCAGACCACCCGGGCCTACCGCCAGCTCGGCATCGGCTACGCCAACCTCGGTGCACTGCTCATGGCCACCGGCCACGCCTACGACTCAGAGGGCGGGCGGGCCATCGCGGGCGCCATCACCTCGCTGATGACCGGCGTCTCCTACCGCCGCAGCGCCGAGCTGGCCGCGGTCGTCGGGCCGTACGAGGGCTACGCCCGCAACGCCGACGCGCACAAGCGCGTCATGCGCAAGCACGCGGAGGCCGACCACGACCTGCGCACCCTGGGCGGCATCGACAGGGCGATCCACACCGAGGCCTCCCGCCAGTGGGCGGACTGCCTCAAGCTCGGTGAGAAGAACGGCTACCGCAACGCCCAGGCCTCGCTGCTGGCGCCGACCGGCACCATCGGCCTGATGATGGACTGCGACACCACCGGCATCGAGCCCGACCTGGCCCTGGTCAAGTTCAAGAAGCTCGTCGGCGGCGGCTCCATGCAGATCGTCAACCAGACGATCCCGCGTGCGCTGCGGCAGCTCGGTTACCAGGAGGAGCAGGTCGAGGCGATCGTCGAGTACATCGCCGCGCACGGCCACGTCGTCGACGCCCCGGGCCTGCGACCCGAGCACTACGAGGTGTTCGACTGCGCGATGGGGGAGCGGGCCATCGCGCCGATGGGCCACGTGCGGATGATGGCGGCCGCCCAGCCGTTCCTGTCCGGTGCCATCTCCAAGACGGTCAACCTGCCCGAGTCGGCGACGATCGAGGACATCGAGCAGGTCTACCTGGAGGGCTGGAAGCTCGGCCTGAAGGCCTTGGCCGTCTACCGTGACAACTGCAAGGTCGGCCAGCCGCTCTCCGCCGCGGGCAAGAAGGCGGAGGAGAAGGCCCAGCCCAGCCAGCCCGCCGAGCCGGAGATCCAGGTCGTCGAGGTCAGCCGTCCGACCCGCCGCCGGATGCCGAACCAGCGTCCCAGCACCACGACCCGTTTCACCGTGGGCGGCGCAAAGGGCTACATGACCGCCTCGTCCTACCCCGACGACGGTCTCGGCGAGGTCTTCCTGAAGATGTCCAAGCAGGGCTCGACCCTCGCGGGTGTCATGGACGCCTTCTCCGTCGCCATCTCCATCGGCCTGCAGTACGGCGTGCCGCTGGAGACCTATGTCGGCAAGTTCGTCAACATGCGCTTCGATCCGGCGGGCATGACCGACGACCCGGACATCCGCATGGCCGCCTCGGTGATGGACTACATCTTCCGCCGTCTGGCCCTTGACCACCTGCCCTACGACGAGCGGGCCGCCCTCGGTATCTTCTCGGCGTCCGAGCGCGCCGCCCAGCAGCGAGGTGAGGACCCGGCCCCGATCGCCGCGGACGAGGTCATCGCCGAGCTGGCCACCTCGGCACCCATCGAGGAGCCCCAGCCCCAGCCCCAGGCGCAGCCTCGCGTCCAGGCCGTGGCCGTGGCCGTGGCGGCGCCCGAGCGGGTGGTCGGCTCTCTTGAGTCCCACCAGGGCCGCACCGCGGACGCGCCGCTCTGCATGACCTGCGGCACCAAGATGCGTCCCGCCGGCAGCTGCTACGTCTGCGAGGGCTGCGGCTCGACCAGCGGCTGCAGCTGATAGGGCGGAGACCTCCAGCCGTATCCGCGTAGCCGGAGAACAGCAGGGAGTGAGGGGTGGCGAGACAGTGGCCCGCCACCCCTCACTCCCTCCCGGCCTCGACGAACTCGACCGGGAAGGAGCTGGGGCAACCAGGGCGAGGCGCTCACCAGTCGTAGAAGCCGCGGCCTGTCTTTCGGCCGAGGTGCCCTGAGGTGACCTTCTCGCGGGGGATGGAAGGCGGTTCGAACCGCGGGCCGAGCTCGCGGTTGAGGTGTTCCGCGATGGCCAGACGGACGTCGAGCCCTACGAGGTCGGTGGTTCGAAGCGGCCCCATCGGGTGCCGGTAGCCGAGTGTCATCGCCGCGTCGATGTCCTCGGCTGAGGCGATCCCCGCTTCGAACATGCGCATCGCCTCCAGGGCGATGGCGACGCCGAGCCGGCTGCTGGCGAATTTGATATCGAAAGGCTGGAGGTGTTCGTGCCGATCCATGCAGAGGGTGCATTGGCCTCGATGGCGCGGAGCACATCCGCCCTCAGTTCCGGTTCCTCGGAAACGGCTTCGACCACCAGCCCGCAGCCCGCGAGTCCCCGTGGATCCGAGCCCACGGACAGCCTTTGAAGGTGTTCACCGGCGGTGCCGCCGACGGATCCGCGATTGACGGCGGTTGACACGCTGGTCTCGATCCGGGACCTCGCGGCGTCCGCACCGGAGTCGGACACCTCGACCACCCGCACCGTGGCGCCTGCGGTCAGGAACGCGTGCGCGATTCCCGATCCCATGCGTCCTCCGCCGTAGACCCCCACGATGGAGGGAACCTCATCGGTTGGATCTACCCGATCACTCAATGCGCTGCTCCGATCAGTTCGTCACGTTCTCGAGGACGCCGGCCAGGCTCTGGCCGACGCCGACGCCGACGCCGACGCCGACGCCGATGCGGAGGGCGGCGACACTCCGGCGACGGTTGTCCTCGGCCGGTCGCCGGGCAAGGGTGCCGAGAATTCGCCCGCCCGAAGCGCCGGCCCGCATCGCCTGTTCCCTTCATGAACCGTCGCGACCGGATGGGGCCGGCCACCCGTCGGGACCGGAAGATCATCCGAGGCCGGTCGTGATGACGACCTTGCCTCGTGCCTTCCCGTCCTTGACGTACTGCAGTGCGTCGCCGGCCTCGGCCAGCCCGAAGGTCCGGTCGACGGCGCCGTTGACGCGCCCGTCGGCGACGAGCCGGAAGATCTCGTCGACGGCGCCACGGAGCACCGCGGGCCGCCGGTCCCGGTAGTCGCTGCTCTGAAGCCCGATGACGCTGATGTTCTTCACCAGGAGGTGTCCTGGCTTGATCGGGTTCTGGCCGCCGGAGGCGAAGCCCACCACCACGACGCGGCCCTCCCACGCGGTGCTGCGAATCACCTGGGTCAGGTAGTCGCCGCCGAGTACCTCGAGGGTCACATCGACGCCTCTGCCCTCGGTCGCGGCCATCAGCTCGTCCTTGAGCGTCTCGGGCCCGCACGTGAGGGTGAGATCCGCTCCCTGCGCGCGTGCGAGGAGCGCCTTCTCCTCGTCCTGGGCAAGGGCGATCACCTGGGCGCCCCAGGCCTTCGCCAGCTGAACGCCCGCGGACCCGACGCCGCCGCCGGCTCCCGTGATCAGGACGGTATCGCCTCGGGTGAGGCCGGCCCGGGTCCGGAGACCGATATGGGCGGTGGAGAACGCCAGCCCGCATGCCGCGGCCTCGTCGTAGGTCACGGCATCCGGAAGGGGGATGACGAGATCCTCGGCAACCCGGAGCTGTTCCGCATAGGCCCCGTACTCTACGAGGGCCAGTACCCGCTCTCCCACCCCCACCCGGGACACGCCGGCGCCGACCGAGAGGATCCGGCCGGTGGCTTCCTTCCCGGGGCTGAACGGGCGATCCGGTAGAAACTGATACGAACCTTCGACCACGAGGAGGTCCGGGAAGTTCACGCTGACCGCGGCGACCTCGATGACGACCTCGCCCGGACCCGGCTGGAGATCCGGCAGCTCCTCGACGCGCAGCGAGCTCGGCGGCCCGAACTCGCGGACGACGACGGCCCTCACGCGCCCGCTCCCGGATGGTCCCAGGACGTGCCGTCCACGAGCGGCGGCAACAACGGGCAGGGCTCGGCCGACGGCTGCCTGCGGAGCGCTCGCGAGATGGGCACGGCCAGGGCGCCGAACGCCCGCTTGCCGCGGTTCAGCAGCGCGTAGTTCGCACTCGCCTCGCCGAATCTCGGCGCGTAGGCGCGCATCTCGTCCCCGACGTC
>NZ_JBFBCE010000074.1:0-47405 GCF_040689595.1 Streptosporangium sp. NPDC051023
AGGCGCAGAAGGTCCTCACACAATGGCCACGATGCCACCACGATGACGTTCCGTCACCCCATCACGAAAATCTTGCCAGACCCCACTTCTCCACCAAGTCCCGCCGCTACTCCACCACCCTCGGCAAACTCCGCGCGGCTCGTGCTGCCTTCGTACGTGGGGAGGAGATCACGACTGGTCGACTCCCGATCCTCGACGAGGACACCGTCCTCGTGATCTCCCACTGGGAGTACGCCGGAAAGGGCCTGTCAGCCGGTGACGCACTTCTGGCAGCCGCGCTTACCGGAACTCCGCCCGCCTCCTCCTCAGGGATGGAGGGAGGTGCCCGATGAGTCGACGTGATGAGCTGTTGACCGTCGCTGAGGTCCTCGAAGAGCTGGGTGGGATCTCCCGTCGCACCTTCTACCGCTGGCGCGAACTCGGCCGTGCGCCCGTCTGTGTTCGGCTCCCGAACGACGAACTGCGTATCTGGCGCAGTGACCTCATGGTGTGGCTCGCCTCTCACCGGGAGGCGGCGTGAGCACCAGCTACGACGTGAAGCTCAGCGAGATCCAGCACCGCCCGGACAAGGTGGCGCCCTTCATCGTTCGATGGACGGTGGCCCGCAAGCCCAAGTCCAAGAGCTATCGGACCAAGGGGCTGGCATCCAGCTTCTTGGCCGACCTGCGACAGGCGGCAAGGGCAGGGGAGGCGTTTGACATCGCAACCGGGCTGCCGGTGTCGATGCTCGCGCCGGAGCCCTCGGGGCCTTCGTTCCTGGAGTTCGCGCAGTCTTACGTTCTCGGCCGGTGGCGTAGCTCAGCGGCCAGGACCCGGGAGACGGACGCCTACGCGCTGTTGTCGCTCGTCCCTGCGCTGGCGGCTGAAGTGCCGGGGCGTCCCGACTCCGACACCTTGCGGGAGGTACTCCGCACCCATGCTCTCCTTCCCGAAGGGCGACGGGCCGACCTGGACAGTGCACAGGCCGTGGCCCTGCGGTGGCTGGAGAAGGCATCCCTCCCGCTGTCGGCGCTCGGGGAGGCGCGTGTGCTCCGGACGGCCCTTGATGCCATCTCGGTCACTTTCGCAGACAAGGAGGCGGGGGCCAACACGGTACGGCGTAAGCGGGCGATCTTCCGTCACCTTCTGGAACAAGCGGTAGAGCAGAAGGTGTTCACGAGCAACCCATTGGATGAGATCAAGTGGGCTCCGCCAAAGGCGGTCACGGTCGTCGACCCTCGCACCGTGGTCAATCCCGTTCAGGCCAGGAAACTGCTGGATGCTGTGCCCAAGGTTGGCCGCGAGCGTGGTCCGCGGCTCAGGGCGATGTTCGCCTGCGTCTACTACGCGGCGTTACGCCCGGAGGAAGCGGCGGATCTACGCCTGAAGGACTGCCTTCTGCCCCCTGAGGACTGGGGGAGGATCATCCTGGAGCGTGCCCGGCCACAGGCGACGAAGCGATGGACCAACTCGGGGGAGACCCACGAGTCGCGCAGTCTCAAGCATCGGGCGCAGAAGGAGACGCGTGAGATCCCGATTCCACCGGTCCTCGTCGCCATCCTTCGGGAGCACGTCGAGACCTACGGCACGGCGAAGGATGGCAGGCTGTTCCGTACCGCCGGTGACGGCTCCTACTCCAGCTCTGCCTACTCCTACGTCTGGCAGGGGGCACGGAAGCTCGCTCTGTCCCCGGTGCAACTGGAGTCGTCGTTAGCCGCTCGGCCGTACGACCTGCGCCACGCGGCCGTGTCGCTCTGGCTGAACGCGGGGGTTCCAGCCACTGAGGTGGCCAAGCGCGCCGGTCACAGCGTGGATGTCCTGCTGCGGGTCTACGCCAAGTGCATGGACGGTCAGCAGGACCACATCAACAGAAAGATCAATGGTGCTCTCGGGGGATGATCCGTCCCCGTCTGTCCTTGGCCCCGGTCTCGTGCCGGGGCCTTTCTCGTTCTCGCAGGATCGCGATGGCCTCGATGACGTCGGTGACGACATGATCGGCTTGGTTAGCGTCGTCGGGATGGGCGCCACGGTCGACCCAGATGGTTCGCAGTCCTGCCGCACGGCCTCCAGCGATGTCCTTGGTCAGGTGGTCGCCGACCATCCACCCTTCTTCCGTCAGGCTCGCTCCGCATCGCCGCGCGGCGATCTCGAACAGCCCGGTCTCGGGCTTGCGGATGCCCTCGATCCCTGACAGGGCGTAGCCGTCGACCACCTCGGCCAGTCCGGTCCGCTGGATCTTCCCCAACTGGTTGTCCGCGGTGCCATTGGTGACGATCCCTACCCGCCACCCTGCGGCCCGTAGTTCTGTCAGGCCGGTCACCACCTCGGGTCGGCAGTGAACGAGGTGGGGCATGCGGCGACGGTACGCGGCCCACAGTTCCTCGACCGGATCGGGGAGTCCGAACCGCTCCCGCACCTTGCCGAAGAACACCTCACGATGCGGAAGGCAGCTCTGGTCAAGCGCGATCAACCAGTCAACGGCTTCCGCCGTGAGCGCCCGTTCCGCGGCGAACTCCTCGGCCCACACGCGGAAGGCGGCATCCAGGTCGATGAGCGTGTTGTCGAGGTCGAAGAGGGCCAAGCGGTGCACGGTGTCTCACCTTAGAGACATGTCCCCGCCCCATGGCGAATCAGCCCTGAGACGCCCGGAAACCGGCCGGTGAAGTGGGCGAACGCCTTCAAGATCGTCCCGCGTATGTCCCGTGATCACTGACCTACGGCTGCGCGCGACTGCTCTCGGCTGCATGAGGGCGGGTAGGCGCAACAGGCTAAGCGGCAGGTCAAGCGCATACCCGCTGGAAGAAGAGTGCCCCCGGCATGATTCGAACATGCGACACCCGCTTTAGGAGAGCGGTGCTCTATCCCCTGAGCTACGGAGGCAGGGGCTCCCTGTAAGAGTAGCGAAAGTGTGGAGTGGATGTGTGGTTGGAGGGGGGTCGGTTGCCGATCGATGGGTTATTGGTTCGCTGAGCTCCGGTAAAAGGGCGGCAAGTGGCTGAGTGTCGTGGCGGCGGGGATGGTTAGTGTCGCGCTCTGTGACGGAACGGCGACGGAAGCGGATCCGGGGGCATCGGGCGCTACGGCCGCTGGTGCTGTGTGGGGCGATGCTGGCTCCCGCGCTTCTGGCGGCGGGGCTCCTGGTGGCGGAGCTCACCGGATATCAGGCGGCCGCTCGGGGGATCGTCGCCGGGGTGGGGCCCCGGGAGAGTGGGCTTCGTGAAGGGGGCGGGTCCGGGGTTCGCGAAGGGGGCGGGTCCGGGGGTCGGGGCGGGGCGGGGGCAGGAGAAGCGGGGGGCGGGGGAGAGGTTGAGGCGTGGGGGGTGGTGGGCGGCCCGGGAAACGGGGGAGCGGGGAGCACGGTTGCCATGGTGCCGGTCTCGGTCGCGCCGGTGCGGAGCGTGGTCCTGGAGCCCAGGATCGTCCCTCCTCCCTATCGGCCGGAACGGATCTATGGCGGCTGGGCGCCTCCGGTGGTTAACGCGGATGTGCGCCCTTCTGCGGCCGATGCGTCTCCCGCGGAGGTCCCTTCGGTCGCGCGGAGGATGGTGCCCCGCGAAGAATCTCCGGCGCCGCATGTGAGACAGGCGCCACAGTCTGAGCCGCCGGACGACACGTTCGGCTGCCCGACGGAGTGGCGGGAGACCTGGTTGTGGGAGGTCTGTAAGGAGCAAGCGCGACGAGAGACCTGAGTTGCGGGAGCGCTAAATGGGGTGTTCAGCGCATATCAGCTGTAGTGAGTCTGACCCAGGCACTTGGCGGGCTGTAGTAACGTGCGTGCCTGACCCAGGTCACGAGTTCGCAAACGGAGGGGTCGAACGTGCCACCTCGTCGATCAGCGGGTCTGGTCGCCGTCGTCGCGACGATGTCTTCCCTCTTCCCGGGGGCGGCTGCCGCGAGCCCGATGCAGGCAGAGGCCCGGCTGGTCGTCGCCAGTGAGTCAACCGATCTCGCCGAGGCGACAAGTCTGACGGCTCCGGCCGGCCCTACCGAGGCCCTTCGTGAACCCGTCAATCTCACTGAACTGCGGCGTGAGGCGGAGAAGGCCGCGAAAGACCTCGAGGACGCGACGAAGGCGCTGGAACAGAGACGTGCCAAGATCCAGGCCTCGGAGAAGGAACTCGCTGCCAAGCTGCGTGAGTTGCAGGCCGCGGAGAGGGCTTTCGCTCAGGTACGGCAGCCGCTGTCAGATCTGGTGGGGCAGCTCTACCAGCGACCCATCGGCAGCGACGCGGCTTTCTTTCTGTCCGGTGACGCGGATGCCTCAACCCTCAGAGCGATGGCCGACGTCAGTCAGATCGCGGCCGAGCGCAACCAGGTCCTCGGCGACGGCGCTCGCCTTCAGGCGGAGCGGGAGCGTCTGGCAGCGGAGGCGCAGGAACTGCGAGCGGGCAATCTTCTGGCGGAAGCCCAGATGGGCGCCGAGATCGAGACGCTCAGGGCGCGCTCCGCCAAGATTGTGAAGTCGCTGACGCAGGCGTTGGTGAAGCTGGGAATCAAGGTCGACAAGTCGGGAAACCCCGCGGCGGGATGTGACCCGACGAGGGCGACCTCGTTGAGCGACTTTCCCAACGGCCTGATCCCCAAGGCTTACCTCTGCCCGCTCCAGCAGCGAGGTAAAGAGTTGCGGGGCGATGCGGCGATCGCGTTCATCAGCTTGAACGAGGCGTACAGAAGGCGGTTCGGCAAGTCCATGTGTGTGACGGACAGCTATCGGAGCCTTGCCGAACAGCAGTCGGTTTACTATCGCAGGCCGGGTTTTGCCGCCGTCCCCGGCCGCAGCAATCATGGCCTCGGGCTCGCCGTCGACCTGTGCGGGGGAGTTGAGCAGTTCCGGTCGGCGCAGTTCAACTGGCTGGAGGCCAACAGCAAGAAGTTTGGCTGGATGCATCCGAAATGGGCTTACGTCAGTCCTTTTGAACCGTGGCACTGGGAGTATGACCCGAAGCTCGGGTCTCTTCTGTAGGTCTTGTGTCCCGTTTTCTGTCGGGCGCGGGAGTGACGCCGTTGTAGGCGCCGTCATGGGACGCGGTCTCCGTTTCCGGTGTCGCCATGGGTGTTCCAGGTGTCGTCATGGGACGGGTCTGACCGGGGCGGTGCACTGGGCACAGCGGACAGCGGCCCGGGGTATCTCTGAGAGGCACTCCGGGCAGTCGCGCAGGACACTCTCCTCCTGCCTGGCGAACCTGGCCGAGATGCTCTCGTAGGGGCGGACAACGAGAAAGTAGATGACAGCCGCCACTATCAGGAACGAGATCAGGGCATTGAGGAAGAGGCCGTACTTGATCTCACCTGCGCCGATCCGCAAGGTGAGGCCGGAGAAGTCTGGTTGGCCGCCAAGCGCGGCTATCAGCGGCGTGAGGATGTCCTTGACGAAGGAGTTCACGATCGCGGTGAACGCGGCGCCGATGACCACCGCGATGGCGAGGTCGACCACGTTGCCGCGTAGCAGGAACTTCTTGAATCCGCCGATCATGGTTCCCCCTCCTCCTGTGCTTCTATCCGGTGTCCGCAGGGCGGTGCCGTGAAGGTGTCGCTACTCTAGGTGTCGGTTAAGTTACCTTACGCGAGAACCGATTGTGATCGACAGGCGTCCACCCGCCTGGGCCGAGGCGAGTTCGACGGCCTGTGCCGCCGTGGTGGCCAGCACGACGAGCGCGCCCCGGTCTGGTTCACCGCCTGGTGTGGCCAGCACGGTGACATCCTCGGCCACGGTACGGGCGGGAGCGGAGCCATCCCAGGTCGAGGGGGCGGCGAGCACGTTCACGACGTCGCCGGGAGACAGCAGCCGTGCCGTTTGCGGATCGGCGACCCGGACAGGGGTGGCTACCGTTCCTCGCCCCTGGGCGGTCAGTAGACCGGGGCCGAGGAGACGGACATCCGTCAATGGCTCCCCGCGTCGCATGGGACCGGTCAGGATCTTTCCGGTGATCGGTGTGCCGGGCTTCAGGGCGCCGTCGGGGACTGTCTCGGGGCGCAGGGCGATCGCCTTCAGGTCGGCGGCTCCCAGCGCGCCTCCAGAAAGGTCTCTGGCCGCGGCGAGCACGGTCACCGACGCGGTGTCCGGTCGCAGGCCGATCACCGCGCAGGCCATTGCCAGAGCGGCGACAACGGTTGCGATGAGGCGATGACGGCGATCGCCAAGACGGCGGAAAGCCGTGAGGCGGCGGGAGGTGGAGACGGTAGGGGTGGGGGCGCTGAGGTCATGGATGGGACGCATGACTGACTCCATCGAGAAGAGCCGAGCATTGGGGGCAAATGGGCATCGGTGATCGGTGAGGAGGTGGGTGGTGTTCGGGGGGCGTCGGCGATGGTGGGCGCCGCGGAGGGCTGGGTGATGCCGCTGCGTATCGAGCGCAGCTGCCCTTCAAGGAGCTGACCGGGGTCGGTCTGGACGGACGTTAGGCAGGGGAACCGGACGTCAGGCAGGGGTACGGGGCCGCGCAGGGGTAAGACGTCGTACGGCCGAGGGGGTGGGGAAGGTGCCGCAGAGGCTCAAAGGAGAGTCACGACGCCTGCGCGCTGTCAGGGGAAGCCCGGTTGGGCAGGGAAAGTCGCGCGGTCAAGGTGAGGGAGTGCGGTCAGGGGAGGGCAGTCGAGTGCTCGCTGTGGTCGATTGCCCGACCGGTCAAGTGTCCGCTGTGATCGAGTGTCCGTCGTGGTCGAGTGTCCGCCGGTGTTCGCCGGGTTGCACGTTGTTTTGTTGGTGTTGGTCTTTGTGTCGCTCCGGTCCTGTCGGCGCGATAGGAGGCCTTGAAGCGTCTCGAAGCATGGTGAAGGTGCAGTCACCGTTTGGAGGTCGGGGGGCCGCCGGGCGATGAAGGCGAAAGAGAGGCGTGCGGTCAGGGGGAAGTGGGCTCTTGGGGAGTCCGTACGGCGGGCAGGGGTCGGGGGAGGCTGCTGGGGCCGCCGTACGGGGTCGCGCTGAGGGCGAAAGGTCATATGAGCGAAGGACGTGTGGAGCCTGAGAGGTCAGCCGGGGAGCTCGAAAGGAAGGGGGAGGCCGTTCAGGACGTCGGGGCAGGGGCAGGTGCGTTTTTCGGGCAGAGCGGTGACGACGTCGGCAACCAAGGAGCGCATACGGGTGATGTTGGTGGCGAAGAAGGCCAGAACCTCCTCGTGGGTGACGCCCTCACCGGCCTCGACACCGGCGTCATGGTCGGTGACCAGGGACAGCGTGGTGTAGCACAGGGCCAGCTCGCGGGCGAGAACAGACTCTGGGAAGCCGGTCATGCCGACGATCGTCCAGCCATTGGCGGTGAACCAGCGGGACTCGGCGCGGGTGGAGAACCGGGGACCCTCGATGACCACCAGGGTGCCGTCTTCGGCCAGCTCCCATCCGGCGGATCGGGCGGTGTCGATGGTCGCCGCTCGGCCTGCGGGGCAGTAGGGGTCGGCGAAGGAGACGTGGACGACGCCACCGGTGTCGTAGTAGGTCTGTGGGCGGCCCGAGGTGCGGTCGACGAGTTGGTCGGGCACGACCAGGGTGCCAGGGCCCAGCTCGGGGCGCAGGGAGCCGACCGCGCTGGGAGCGAGAACCTGGCGGACGCCCAGGGAGCGCAGAGCCCACAGGTTGGCGCGGTAGGGGATGAGGTGAGGGGGGAAGCGATGGTCGCGGCCGTGGCGGGGCAGGAAAGCCACTGACCGTGCTCCGATCCGGCCGACGGTGATGACGTCGCTGGGCGGGCCGTAGGGGGTGGTGACCTCGACCTCTGTCGCGTCGTCGAGCAGAGAGTAGAAGCCCGAGCCGCCGATGACTCCGATGTCCGCGTTGGTGACCATGGCGCCGAGGTTAGCGTTACCGGCGAGCTGTTGAGGAGCCCTGGCCCGGTCTGTGGATAACGGAAAATCCCTGGAGGCTACCCTGTGGATAACTGGGGCGACAGCAGGATTCGGGGATCAAGATCTTCTAGAGCGACCTGGTCATCAACACGCTGTACGGGGTCAGGCCGCTGGTCGGCGAAGGGTTTGCAGTGGTCGAATCCCAACCTTTCGTACAGCTTCCTTGCTGGCTGGAAGAACTCGGTCGCACCGGTCTCGAGGCTCAGCCGGGTGAGGCCGTGCGTTTGGCCTCGGTGATGCTGTGTTCCAGCGGCATGGACGCGGTCTCGCTCCGGTTGCCGTCGCCGCTCGCCGTACCGGCGCTCTCAAGGATCGCCACTCGGTGAAGACGATCACGAATGTGACGGGGATGAAGACGAGTGGTCAACGTGGTGGGGGATGGTCCCGGTTGGCCGATGGTGGGCTCTGGTGGTGCGGCCAGGAAACCTGGTGGCGAGGTGAGTGAGGTGGCGAGGCAGGGGTGACGGGGCGGGCAAAGGTGACATGGCAAGGGTGACAAGGCAGGGGTGACAGGGCGGGTGAGGTGGCGGGGTGGAGTTGATGGGGCGAATGAGGTAGCGGGGCAGGGGGTGACAGGGCGGGTGAGGTGGCGGGGTGGAGTTGATGGGGCGAATGAGGTAGCGGGGCAGGGGGTGACGGGGTGGGTGAGGTGGCGGGGCGGATGACTGATGTGGGGGTCCGGCGGCCTGAGAGAGGATTGGGACTCGTCATCGGCGCGCTCATGCTCGGTATGTTGCTGGCCGCTCTCGACCAGACCATCGTCTCCACCGCGCTGCCGACGATCGTCGGCGACCTCGGAGGCCTCGAGGAACTGTCCTGGGTGGTCACCGCCTACATGCTGGCCTCGACGGTCTCGACGCCGCTGTGGGGCAAGCTCGGCGATCAGTACGGCAGGAAGAAGCTGTTCCAGGGCGCGATCGTCATCTTTCTCCTCGGCTCCGCGTTGTGCGGCCTGTCGCAGAACATGGGCCAGCTGATCGGCTTCCGCGCGCTGCAGGGGCTTGGCGGGGGCGGGCTCATGGTGCTGGCCCAGGCGATCGTCGGGGACGTCGTGCCCGCCCGCGAACGCGGGAGGTACCAGGGGTTCTTCGGCGCGGTCTTCGCCGTGTCCAGTGTCGCGGGGCCGCTGCTCGGCGGCTTGTTCGTCGACCATCTGTCCTGGCACTGGGTCTTCTACGTCAATCTGCCGGTCGGGGTTCTCGCGCTGGCGGTCATCTCCTCGGTGCTGCCGTCGAGCGCGGGGCGGACCCACCACGTCATCGACTATCTCGGCATCGTCCTGCTTGGCGCCGCCGCCTCCTGCCTGGTGCTGATGACTACCTGGGGCGGGACCACCCATCCCTGGAGCCACCCGGTCGTCATCGGGCTGGCGACCGCGGCGGCGGTCCTGCTCGTGCTCTGGTGGCAGGTGGAGAAGCGGGCCAGGGAGCCGGTGCTGCCGCTGCGCCTTTTCACGGTGAAAGCCTTCAATGTGGCGTCGTTGATCGGTTTCGCCGTAGGGTTCGCGATGTTCGGCTCGCTCACCTACATGCCACTGTTTCTCCAGGTCGTGCAGGGTGTCTCGCCCACGTTGTCCGGCATCCACCTGCTTCCGATGATGGCGGGCATGCTGGTGACCTCGATCATCAGCGGGCAGATCATCACACGCACGGGGAGATACAAGGCCTTCCCGATCGCGGGCGGCGCGATCACGACGCTCGGGCTCTATCTGCTCTCCCACATCCGTGAGGACATCTCGGTCCTCGAGTTGAGCGTGTACCTGCTCGTGCTCGGCATCGGCATCGGCCTGGTGATGCAGGTGCTGGTGATCGTGGTGCAGAACGCCGTCGGCTTCGAGGATCTGGGGGTGGCGACCTCGGGGGCCACCTTCTTCCGCTCCATCGGCGGGTCCTTCGGCGTCGCCATCGCGGGGAGCATCTTCACCTCACGGCTCACCGACGACCTGGTACGGCTGTCGCAGACGGTACGGCTCCCGGCAGGTTTGGAGAAGGCGGTCCAGTCGGACCCCACGGTCATCGGGAAGCTGCCCACCGACACCGCCGCCGCGTTCCTCAAGGCGTACTCGGACGCCATCGCCCAGGTGTTCCTCTACAGTGCGCCGATCGCCCTGGTGGCCTTCGCGGTGGCCTGGCTGCTGCCCGAGGTGCCGCTCCGCGAGACCACCAAACCTGCCGACCTGGGCGAATGCTACGGCGCCGTGTCCACGGAGCGCTCCTCGCTCGGCGAGGTCGAACGCGGGCTGTGGCGGCTGGCCGACGCGGAGATGCGCAGGGACTACTACCGTCGTCTTGGCGACATGGCCCATCTCGACCTGCCGCCGGGCTCGGTGTGGCTGATCGCCCGGCTGGGCACCCGAGGTGCTCAGGCCGGCGCCGAACTCGCCGATCGGGCAGGAGTGACGGTCGAGGAGGGCAGGCCGTACGCGGACCTGCTCGTTGCACGGGGCCTGGTCCGCCGTACGAACGACGGGACGTGCCTCGAACTCACCCTGGCCGGAGAGCAGGTGGCGGGGGTGCTGGTCACCGAGGCCCGTGAAGGACTGAGGCGGATGGTCCACGACTGGAACCCCGCGCGACATCCCGGGCTCCGCGAACTGCTGGACAGGCTTACCCACGAGATGCTCGGCTCAGCCTCCGACCGTCCCCGAGGCGGCTGATCGCCTTTCCAGGCGACCGGCCTTCCGAGCCCACCGGACTTTCTGCGCGACCGATCTTCCGGGCCCACCGGCTTTCTGTGCGACCGGTCCTCCGAACGGCAGCCCTTTCCGAATGACCGAACGACCGTATGACCGTCGTTCCTGAACGGCCGCCACCTCTGAAATGGCCGCCGTGGCCGAATGGTCGTCGCTCCCGGGACGCTGTCGTTTCCGAAACGCCCGCCCAGCCGCCGTCCAGATGCCGCCGTCGCCGAAACAACCGCCGCTCTGGAAACAACCGTCGCTCTGGAAACAACCAGAGCTTCTGGAACGGAGACCACCGCCCCCGAAACAGCCGTCACTCTTTGGACGAACCGTCACTTCAGAAACAGTCGTCGTTCCCGGGACGGAGACCGCCCCGAACGCTGTCGCCCCCGATGGCCGCTGCTCCCGAACGGTCGTCGGGTTCTTCGCCCCGTGTCGTTTTCCGCCCTCTACGGGCGGCCTCAGGAGGCTGCGGGGGCAGGGCTGCTCGTGGCCGCCGCGGGCTTCGACTCCGCGGGCTTGGACTCGGTGGACTTCGACTCGGTGGACGAGCCGGCCGCCGAGGACGCGCCGGAACTCACCGTGCTGGACGAGGAGGACCGGCTGTCCGTCCGGTAGAAACCTGACCCCTTGAACACGATGCCGACCGCCGAGAACACCTTGCGAAGCTCGCCTGCGCAGGTCGGGCACTCGGTGAGCGCGTCGTCGGAGAACTTCTGGACGATGTCGAACTCGTTGCCGCATGCACTACAGGCGTACTGGTAGGTGGGCACGCGCTCCTCCTCTTCGGTTCGCGCCGATTGGCACTCTAGTGACGCGACTGCTAATGATAGGCAGCCGACAAGCATAAACGCGAGTCGGATCTGTCGCATTCCATCCGGTAATTGGGTGGTTACCTGCCCTGCTCGCCGAACCAGCCCGCGAGTTTACCCCGGCGGCTGATCGCCTTCATCCGCCGCTCGACCGATTCCCTGCACGCCGCGGTCGTCACCACCAGGAGCTGATCCTCGACCCTGATCCTCGTCGAGTCCGCGGGCACGAAGGTCCTGCCGTCCCTGACGATCAGTGTGACCTGGGCGTCGGTGGGCAGCCTCAGCTCGAAGATCTCCACACCGTGCAGTTTCGAGGTCGGCGGAACCCTGATCTGCAGCAGGTCGGCGTTGAGCTCCTCCAGTGGCGCCGACTCGACCTCCAGGTCGCGCGCCTCGTCCGGGGTGGACAGGCCGAGCGTCTTCGCGAGGAAGGGCAGTGTCGGCCCCTGGATCAGGGTGTAGACGACCACGATGACGAAGACCTCGTTGAACACGAGCTTCGCGGTGCCGTTGTGCACCGAGTTCGCGGCCCAGGGGATGGTGGCCAGCACGATGGGCACCGCGCCGCGCAGGCCGGCCCAGGACAGGAAGGCCTGCTCCCGCCAGTTCAGCCGGTCGACCTGTGCCATCCGTACCAGCATGGCGGAGAGCACGATCGACAGCGGCCTGGCGACCGCGACCAGGATCAGCCCGGCCACCAGGCCGGGGACGATCGCCGACGGCATCTCCGACGGGCTGGCCAGCATTCCGAGCATGACGAACAGGCCGATCTGGGCCAGCCAGGCCACTCCTTCCGCGAACCCCCTGGAGGCGGCGCGGTGGGGCATCCGGGAGTTGCCCATGACCAGGGAGGCCAGGTAGACCGCGAGGAAGCCGCTGCCGTGCAGGAGCACGCCGCCCGCGTACGCGACGAACGCCAGCGCGAGCACCGCGATCGGATACAGGCCGGAGACCGGCAGCGCGATGCGGCGCAGCGCGTACACGCCGAGCGGGCCGACGGCCAGGCCGACGGCCGCGCCGACGACCAGCTCGAAGACGACCAGGAGCAGCGCGTGCCCAAGGCTGGGCGAGGTGGCGGCGCTCAGCAGCATCACCGCGATGACGGTCGGCGCGTCGTTGAGACCGGACTCGGCCTCCAGGATGCCCGCCAGGCGCGAGGGCAGGGGCAGGCGGCGCAGGACGGAGAAGACGGCCGCCGCGTCCGTGGACGCGAGGATCGCGCCGAGCAGCAGCGCGGTCCGCCAGTCCATGCCGAGCAGCGTGTGCACCGAGGCCGCCACGGCCGCGATGCTCACTCCGACCCCGACGGTCGCGAGCACGAGCGCGGTGGGTATGGACCGTTTCACGTGGTGCCAGTTGGTGGTCAGACCACCTTCGGCCAGGATGATCGCGAGGGCGATCAGGCCCATCTGCTGGGCGAGCACCGGGTTCTCGAACTGGAGCCCGAGGCCGGACTCGCCGACGAGCAGGCCGAAGCCGAGAAAGATCAGAAGGCTCGGCAGGCCACTCCGATGCGCGATCCGTACCGCGACGATCGCCGCGATGACGATCCCCGCCCCGAGAAGCAGCCAGACGTCCAATCCCACCTGGCCCCCTCTCCAACTTCAGGGACCATTGTGTCGTATTGCACCGACTCGTCAGGCACGCCCCGGGACCACCCGAGTGATGCCGTTCGGCTGTGCGGCGTAGCGAACCGGCAGGTCATGCGGTTCCGCGGGGACCTCTTCCAGTAGTTCGCCCTCGTACAACAGCGCGACCGTCGGCACATTCGGGCCGACCCTCGCCAGCGCCCTGTCGTAGGAGCCGCCGCCGCGGCCCAGCCGTACCCCGGTCGACCGGTCGACCGCCAGGGCGGGCACGATCACGAGCGCGGCGGTTCTGATGGTGTCGACACCCCGCCGGGTGTCGACCGGTTCCATGATCCCGAAACGCCCCGGGGCGAGGGTGTCGGGGCCGTCGTAAACCGCCCAGTCGAGATCGTCGTCGTCGCGGAGCACCGGCAGGATCACGGTCGCGCCGTGCTTCCACAGCGCGAACACGAGCCCGTGGGTCGAGGGCTCGGTGCCGATCGACCAGTAGCACGCGACGAGCCCCGCCATCTGGACCCATGGCTGGTCCAGCAGCGCCTCTCGAGTCCTGACGGAGGCGGCATGCCGCACGTCTTCGGGAACCGCGGTGCGCGCGGCCCTGATCGCCGACCGCAGCCTCGGCTTGTCCACAACCCCTCCACTATCGTTTTCGTATGGCCGACTTCGATCTCGTGACCAAAGCCGTCGTTCCTGCCGCGGGCCTGGGCACCCGCTTCCTTCCGGCGACCAAGGCAACTCCCAAGGAGATGCTGCCCATCGTCGACAAGCCCGCCATCCAGTATGTCGTCGAGGAGGCGGTCTCCGCCGGTCTGCTCGACGTCCTGATGGTCACTGGCAAGAACAAGCGTTCCATCGAAGACCACTTCGACCGGGCGATCGAGCTGGAGGACGTTCTCGAAGCCAAGGGGGACGACGAACGTCTCTCCCAGGTGCGTGAACCCGCGGATCTCGCGACCCTCCACTATGTACGGCAAGGCGAGCCCCGAGGCCTCGGCCACGCGGTGCTCTGCGCCAAGCAGCACGTCGGCGACAACCCCTTCGCCTGCCTGCTCGGCGACGACCTGATCGACTACCGTGACGAGCTGCTCAAGCGCATGATCGAGGTGCGCCGAACCCACGGCGGCAGCGTCATCGCGCTGATGGAGGTCCCCAAGGAACAGGTCTCCCTGTACGGCTGCGCCGCCATCGAACCGACCGCGGAGGACGACGTGGTCCGGATCACCGACTTGATCGAGAAGCCCCCCGCAGAGGAGGCCCCGTCCAACTGGGCGGTCATCGGCCGCTACGTGATCGACCCGGCCGTGTTCGAGGTCCTGGAGAACACCCCGCCAGGCCGCGGAAACGAGATCCAGCTCACCGACGCCCTCCGCACTCTGGCCGCCCGCGGCACGGAGGACGGTGGGCCCGTGCACGGTGTGCTGTTCCGCGGCCGTCGCTACGACACCGGCAACAAGCTCGACTACCTGCGTACGGTGGTTCAGTTCGCCGCCGACCGCTCTGACCTGGCGCCGGAGTTCCTGCCCTGGCTGAAGGAGTTCCTGGCGTCCCGATGAGTTCAACGACTCCGACGAGTTCCATGAGATCGGTCGACGAGCATCTCGCCGACATCCTGTTCACCGTGCGGTCGCTCGCCCCGCTGGAGATAGAGCTGGAAGGGGCGCTGGGCACCACGCTGGCCGAGGAGGTCTCCTCTCCGGTCCCGCTGCCGCCGTTCGTCAACTCGGCCATGGACGGCTACGCCGTACGGGCCGAGGACGTCGCGGAGGCTCCGGTGACGCTGCCGGTGATCGACGACATCGCGGCCGGCGACGGCAGGCCGCTGGTCGTCGGTCCTGGCACGGCCATGCGCATCATGACCGGCGCCCCGATGCCGGAGGGGGCCGACGCGGTGATCCCGGTCGAGTGGACGGACGGAGGCACGGCGCGGGTCGCGATCGGGCGGCCCGCGCCCGTTGGGCACGCGATCCGCATGGCGGGCGAGGACGTGCGGGCCGGTGACGTGGTGCTGTCCTCCGGCACTCTCATCGGCCCTGCTCAGCTCGGCGTCCTGGCCGGGGTCGGCCGCCGCAGGGTGCTGGTACGGCCCCGCCCCCGGGTCGTGGTCATCTCGACCGGCGCTGAGCTGGCCGAGCCCGGCACGCCCCTCGCGCCGGGCCAGATCTGGGAGTCCAACAGCTACACCCTGGTCGCCGCGGTCCGTGAGGCGGGCGGTGACGGCTATCGGGCCGGGATCGTGGCCGACGACGCCGCGAGCTTCCTCGACCAGCTCGACGCCCAGCTTCTGCGGGCCGACGTGGTGATCACCAGTGGTGGTGTCTCGATGGGCGCGTACGAACCGGTCAAGGAGGCGCTCAGCCCTCTCGGCACGGTTCGCTTCGACCGCGTCGCCATGCAACCGGGGATGCCGCAGGGGTTCGGCGTCGTGGGCCAGGACCACATCCCGATCTTCGCCCTGCCGGGCAACCCTGTGTCGTCCTTCGTGTCGTTCATGCTGTTCGTCAGGCCCGCGCTGCGGAAGATGCAGGGCCTGCCCGCGGGCCCCACGCCCACCGTGCGGGCCGTGACCGTCTCCCCGCTCCGCTCACCCGCGGGCAGGCGCTCCTACCTACGTGCCGTGCTCACCGCCGACGGCTCCGTCGCCCCGGTGAGCAGGCAGGGGTCCCACCAGCTCGCCGCCCTTGCCTCGGCGAACGCGCTGATCGTGGTCCCCGAGGACGTGACCGACGTGCCGGAGGGGACAACCGTCGAGGTCATCCCGCTTTGACATCCTCCCGGCCCCGAAGGACTGGGATTCCCGGCCGAAGCCGGGTGGTTCGCGGTTCACAGCCCCGCCCAGAGGCTGGAGGGCTCCCCGCGCTGCCACCCCATGCCCTGGGGCGGTCACACAACGCCGGCTTGGTTATCGCCGACCCCATCACCGCAACAAGCCCCGCAGAGAAAGTCCGGAGAACACCATGAGGGACCCTTCCGCACCTCCTCCCCGCCCTGAAGGACGAGGCATCCATGCTGGAGAAACGTGGTGACGAGTACGGAGGTCGCCGTCCCCCGTGACGGTGCCGCGAGCCCCGAGGTGTGGGGAATGGTGGACGCATGAGTGGATTCACACACATCGACGAGACCGGCGCCGCGCGCATGGTGGACGTCTCGGCCAAGGACGTCACGGTCCGTACGGCCCGCGCCACCGGAAAGGTGTTGCTGTCCGCGGAGGCCGTCGCCCTGCTCCGGTCGGGTGATGTGCCCAAGGGCGACGCGATCGGCACCGCGCGGATCGCGGGCATCATGGGGGCGAAGCGCACCCCGGACCTGATCCCGCTCTGTCACCCGATCGCGCTGCACGGCGTGAAGGTCGAGCTGGCCGTGGTCGAGGACGGAGTGGAGATCGCCACCCTGGTCAGGACCGCTGACCGGACAGGGGTCGAGATGGAGGCGCTGACCGCCGTCTCGGTCGCCGCGCTGGCGCTGATCGACATGATCAAAGCGGTCGACCCGGCGGCTGTGATCACCGATGTCCGCGTCGAGGAGAAGACCGGTGGCAAGACCGGGAGCTGGACGAGGCCGTAGGCGGGGCGGCCGGAAGGGCCATGATCGTGGCTGGGCCACGGCGGGGCGCGCGGTCGTCTCCACAGGAAGGGCCGTGGCTCCGACTGGGCTGTGGTGGGGTGGTGGACTGGGAGGATGGACCGCATGAGAGCTCTGGTGATCACGGCGTCCAACCGGGCCTCCGCCGGGATATACGAGGACAAATCCGGAAAGCTGTTGGCCGAACTGCTCGCCGCGGCCGGATGTGAGGTGGACGGCCCGCGTGTGGTTCCCGACGGCGAACCGGTCGAGGAAGCGCTGCGGTCCGGGGTCGCCGAGGGGTACGACGTGATCGTCACCACCGGCGGCACCGGCCTGACCCCGGCCGACCTCACCCCGGAGATGACCGCGCGGGTGCTCGACAGGGAGATTCCCGGCATCGCCGAGGCCGTGCGCCAGGCCAACCGGGACAGGGTGCCCACCTCGATCCTGTCCCGCGGGCTCGCGGGGCAGGCGGCGAACACCTTGATCGTCAACCTCCCCGGCTCCTCGGGCGGGGTCCGCGACGGCATGGCGGTGCTCTCACCGGTCCTCAAGCACGCGGTCGACCAGATCAGGGGCGGGGACCACCCACGCTGACGGCGCAGGCTCCGTGCCGACGGTGAGGGCGTGTTCCCCCACGCGGACGGAGCCGGTGCGACCTTCTGGCGCCGACAGGAGGCGACTGCCGTGCCTGCGGAGCCGTTGCGCCCTCCGCCTACGCTCACAGGGCCGATGTCTCCCGGTGGGACCCGGCTCGCAGCCCGCCTGTCACACACCGTCGGGCCGGTGCTCCGTCGGCTCCGACAGGGCCAGGGGACTCCATGGCACGACGGCGTGTCTTCGGGAGATGATGGAGAACGTGGATCGACTTCGTGGCTGGCCGGTGACTCTGACGGAAGGCCCGGTGGGACTTCGGCCGCTGCGCCTGCGAGATGTTCGTGTCTGGCGCGAAGCGCGGCTGCGCAACGCCAACTGGCTGCGTCCCTGGGAACCAGGCAACCCGGAGACCCCGCTGTTCCGCACCGGCCTCGGTCCCTACATCTCGATGGCGGGAACCCTGCGCAGGGAGGCCAGACAAGGACTCGCCCTGCCCTGGGTCGTCACCTACCAGGGCGCCTTCGCTGGGCAGCTCACCATCGGTGCCATCGTCTGGGGCTCGGCCAGGTCGGCTCAGATCGGCTACTGGGTCGATGGCGCGCTGGCGGGCAGGGGGGTCATCCCCACCGCCGTCGCCATGGCGGTGGACCACTGTTTCTTCACTACCGGTCTGCACCGAGTTGAGGCGAATATCCGCCCGGAAAATCACGCGAGCCGCCGGGTGGTTGAAAAGCTTGGGTTTAGGGAAGAAGGCATAAGACGGCGCCAACTGCACATTGATGGCGCTTGGCGTGACCACATTTGTTACGCTCTCACGGTCGAAGACGCACCAAGAGGCTTGCTGGTGCGTTGGCGCAGGGCCCGGGAGGCAGCGGCCCACGGTGGCGCTCCCCATGAAGAGGTTTGAAGATCTCGCGACACACCGCACTGAATACTCGTCAAATAGTGACACGCGGTCTTACTGTGCGTGACGTGAGCACATTGAAGACGCCAAGGGACCCTAGGCGTTTTCATGCTGCCCGGAGGTGGCCGTGAGCAGTGTTCTTCTGTACCTGGCCATTGTCGTCATGTGGTTGTGCGTGCTCGTGCCCATGTGGTTGCGCCGCGACCGGACCACCTTCACCGAGTTTCACGACAGCGCCGAGCCGTACGTCCAGGACGAGCAGTCGCCGGACGACGATTCGATCGAGACGAAGCGTGACCTCGTGTTCCCGCCGGTCTCCTCCTCGGCGGTCATGCAGGTGTCCCTGCCCGAGCCCTCGTCCGCGTCCGTGCAGGCGTCGTCTCTCCCGGCCTCGTCGCCCGCCTCCTCATCGGTGTCCGCGCCGATCCCGTCCTCGGCGCCTTCCCGTGGGGTTTCCGAGACACCGGATCGCGCGTCCTCGGCTTCCGCCCCGCGCTTGCAGCAGCCTCCGGCCGGTCCCGGTCCCGGTCCCGGTCCCGGTCCCGGTCCCGGTCCCGGTCCCGGGGCCAGGCGGTCGGTCGCCGACCGCAGGCGCGCGGAACGGCGTCGCCGGGCGGTGCAGGTCGCCAAGCGCAGGCGGCTGACCCTGTGGTGTGTGCTGTTGATCATCGCCTCGGTGGTGACGGCCGCAGTCCACATCATTCCCTGGTGGGGCGTGGCGCCCTCTGTGGGCCTTCTGGGGTTTTATCTGGCGATCCTCAGGGTTTCGGTGCAGGTCGACGCCGAGCGCCGCAGAGCCGCCGCTCAGGCTCGTGCGGAACGTGCCAAGCGTGCCCGCCGGAGGGCCGAGACGCAGGTTCGGCGCCCGGTTGCCGAGATCATCGACCTGGCGGCGCATCGCGACGAGCTCTTCGACCAGTACGCCGAGGCGGCACGCCGCGCGGTCGGCGACTGATCTTCCATGCCCCTGACGGGCAGATGGCGCGAGAGGCTCTGGATGTTTGCTAATCTAGGGGACGTCTCGGGGATGTAGCGCAGTCCGGTAGCGCACTTCGTTCGCATCGAAGGGGTCAGGGGTTCGAATCCCCTCATCTCCACAAGACGAAAGGCCCGGTTCCAGGTCATGGAGCCGGGCCTTCTCATTGTTCGGGGTCCAGGTGACAGTAGATTCTGGGATGTGTGCCGGTTGCCGGTAGATACGCACATCTTTGAGAGAGGAACCCAGGGCCGGTCAGGGGTGTCGCAGGTCGTATGCGATGCGGGCGACGACGTTGCTCAGCACATGTAGGCGCATGTGATCTGTCCTGGTCGCACAGAAATTCCCGGCCCGCTCAGCAGCGGAACGGGCCGCGTCGATGGGAGAAGGGCCCAGAGCCTGCTCCAGGAGAACGAGCGCGGCGCTCCTTCGCCACAGTGGCCTCGCCTCGTCACCTGTACCCGATGTGGAGCGCGCCTGGGTCCGCACGGCTTGTCGGTCGGTCTCGGTGCGCAGCCGGGTCAGGTGCGACTTTAACGCCTCGCGTTCGCCGGGCGAGTGTTCGCCGTGCTCCAGCACTTGCAGTGTCTTCTCGCCGAGTGAGTCCTCCAGGTCGATCACGGCGACGGTGAAGGAGACGGCCAGCTTGGTGATGTCGAGCAGTACGGTCGGCGAGGGGTCGGCGAGAATGCGCTTCATCTCCGGCTCGTCGAGGAAGGGCGCGCGTGGATTCAACAGGGCGGCAGGTACGAGGGGGTCGGGCAGTGGGTCGGCGACCAGGACTGTGAACTGATCAGAACGCAGCCACTGCGGAGTCAGGCGTTGTCCGCTGATCGCCTCGCCCAGGGCCAGGATCCGTGCCTTGCGCGCCTGTGCTGGCAGGCCGTCATGCAGACCGACCTGATCCAGCAGCTCATCCAGGGCGGCCGGGTCGCTGCCGGAGCGTTCTCCGATATTCATCAGGTCGAAGGAGGTGACGATCCGGCCGTCGACGGCGTAGGCGACCTCGTTGTCCAGCTCTCCATTCCAGAACACGCTGAAGGCACATCCGCTGGCCGACAGGGGCTCCAGAACTGCAGCTCGCACTCCCTGGAAGCCGTCGGGTTCCATGGCGATCGTCCACTTGCCCATCGTGGTGAGCTCGACCAACTCCTCTCCGTGCTCGAACTCCAGGTCTTCGAGGTCGTCGACTGTGGCCCACAGACCCGTTTCCGGAGCCGCGCCGAAGCGGCGGGCGACCTCCTCCAGGTCACTGTTCTGACACCAGGTCAGGCACACTTGGCCGTTGGGGAAACCGGCTTCGAGAAGTTCGGCGTATCGCGTGTGGATCGGATCCATGGGGCGCTCCTTAGCGAAGGCTGGCGATGTCGATGCGACGAGCACTCCCATGCCCTCGCCACATTGAAGATCATTTCATGTGTGGGACAGTGTCCACGGGGGCCAGAACTGCAGTTTGAACAGGGCGAAGCCGATGACGTGCGTCGTGAAATCCTCGTGGCTGAGCAGCTTGCGGTACACCCTGAGCTGCCATTCTCGATCTCGACGGCCAAGATCGAACTCCTCGTGGTGGGCGAGGTCTCCGGAATAGGGGCTGACCGCGAAGACTTTTCCGGAGGTCAGATGGACGCTTCCCGCCCAGCTCTCGTCCCAGTTCAAGGCGACCGGCTCGCTGTCCCAGAGCTCGTATTTAATGAGAGCGTGATCGCAGTGAGCGGCGTCGAGTGCGATGGCGTCGGGGCCGCTCTCGGCCCAGATCTCCCCATGGGTGCTGAGCTCGAAGAGACTCCGCTCCGCTTCGACGTCTGCGATCCCCTTCAGATACCGCTGTATTTTTCCAGGATCAAGAAGTGCTTTGATGACCTCTGCCAAGGCACTCTCTGAGAGGGCTACCGGATATATGCGTACCGATCATGACGTACGGGACTGACACATCCAGGCCGGCTCCAGGGGAAGGGGCACAAGCAGAGTGCTCTCCCCGGCCACGGTCCTTGTCGGAGGGGAGTTGAGTGGAGTCAGCGAAAAGTCAGCGAACCCGCTGACACGGGGGCGTGGCCGAGATCATCAGACGGTATCGGCGCCGTACCTGACGACACCGGATGGCACCCGACGAGCAGGCCCGGCAGGTCCCACCAGGGTTCGCATCGAAGGGGTCAGGGGTTCGAATCCCCTCATCTCCACCGAGCTCAAAGGCCGTCTCTGATGATCAGAGACGGCCTTTTTGATCTTCTGAGTGACTATGTTCTCAACGGCTCACATGTCGCCGCCGCCCCTCCTTTCCCCTGGGGATCTCGCAGAGCAGCGCGACGTTTCGCTTCACCTTGTCGCGGGCTTGGGCGTGGGAGATGGCCCGCACGAGGATCGAGCGCAGCCGCCCTGAGTGCATCAGTTCGTAGATCACACTGCGGCTCAGCCCGAGCTGTCGCATGGCGTCGGGGACCCGGTAGAGCCGGGCCTCGGTGGTCGAGATCAGGTCAGCGGCCAACGGTTCCTCCCGGTTCCGCACGGGAGAGCCCTGCCTTCCCCTCGAGAACACGCTCTCTCGACCGGAGCGGGGGGCGTACTTGATCACGGTTTGGTGTCGCGCGATCAGCCGATCTTGACGTGGGAGCACCCGCAAGGCGTTATTAGAACGTATGTTCCCATCCGTGTAGGAGGTCCTCGTGCACCACCCACTGGTTCGCCGATTAGCCGCTCACTGCAGCGCCGCCGGCCTGATCGCCGCCCTGCTCACCGGCCTGCTCACTGTTGCGGCCCCCGCCGCCTCGGCAGCCGACACCACGACCGACCTCGGGGTGACGTTCGACTCCTACACCGCCGACCTGGCCGTCGGCGGCGGCCGGGTGTTCGTTTCCGCCGACGACCGGATCATCGTGGCTGACACCGGCGGAAACCTCACCGGCGTCGTCACCGGCCTGTCCGGTGTCCGCGAGCTGGCCATCAACGCGGACGACACCCGCCTGTACGCGGCGCTCACCGGCTCGAACGAGGTGGCCGAGATCGACACCGCGAGCCTCGCCGTCACCCGGCGGATCGACCTGTCGGCCCACCCGTGCCCGTCCACCCTGGCATTGCTGGGCGAGCGGCTGTGGGTGGGGCACGGGTGCGACAACGGCCCTGGCGGCGTCGTCGGCCTGGATCTGAGCGCGGCCACACCGGCGCCGGTGGCGGTCGGAGGTGAGCACCTGCGCGCTCCCGTGCTCGTGGCCGCAGGCGACACGCTCGTGGTCGGCCGGACCAGCCTGCACCACGCCGACATGCTGGTTTACGACGTCGACGACGGTACTCCGGAGCTGCGCGGCACGATCGACGGCGAGAAGTGGCGCATGGACTACCTGCGCGACCTCGCCCTGACCTCCGACGGCACCACCCTGTTCTCCGCGGCCGACACCCCCGGTCACTTCACCAGGTACGACACCAGGACCCTGGCGGCGACCGGCACCTACGGCGACGGCGACGGCTGGGACGGGTATCCGTCGGCCGTGGCGCTCGGCTCGGGCGGTGCCTATCTCGCCGCGGGACGTCAGTGGGGCAGCACCGACCTCACGCTCTACGACGCCGCGACCGGCGCGGCGATGTTCGCGGCCGACCAGCTGGACGCCGAACTGCTCCCGGACGGCGTCGCGTTCTCCGGTCCGGACGTCTTCGTGCTGCTGCGGAGCTCCGCGAACCGGCTGCTGCTGTGGCGGGTGACGGGCGTCGCACTGCCGGCATCCAAGCTGACGGTGACGGCCCCGGCGCGCGTGTATGCCGGCTCGCCGGTCACCGTCGAGGGGCGGCTCACCCGCACCGACGGCAAGGCGCTCGGGCTCAAGCCGCTCGCGGTGACCCGGCGCCTGCTCGATGGGACGAAAGAGCCGATCGCCGGCGTGACGACGCAGAAGAACGGCACGTTCACTTTCGAGGACAGGCCGTCGGACATCGGCGAGGTGACCTACTTGGTGTTCTGGGACGGCGACGACCACTACCGCCGAAGCAACGCCTCCGTCACCGTGACGGTCAGGCACGTATCCACCCTCACCATGAACGGGCCGCAGTCAGGCGTCGTCGGCACGGCCATGGTGCTGACCGGCGTGCTGACGGCGGGTGGCAAGCCGCCCTCGCCGGGGGCCACGCTCATCGTGCAGCGCAGCGTGTACATCGACAACGTCAGCGATGGAAGCGTCAAGTTGCCGCCGGTGAGCGTGAACGCCGACGGCACGTACACGTTCACCGACACGCCCGCCACCGCCGGCAGGTACAGCTACCTCGCGTTGTGGTCAGGAGAGGCCACGGCCGGGCCGGCCAAGGCCGTCCATCAGATCATGGTCGATTGACCTGACGGCCGTGTCCGGCCATCGGGCCGGGCACGGCCGTCAGCTCTTCATCGCACCGCCGACCGCGTGGCCATGCTCCAGGACGGCCGTACGATCGCCACCGGAACCCACGACGAGCTGCCGGCCGACGACGCCGGCTACCGTCGCCTGCCGGCAGGTCAGGTGGGGGAGGTGGACTGACGGGCGCGGTGGCGGCGTACCGCGTCCCGGTTGGCGCACGGCTGGGAGCAGTAACGCTGCCGTGCGGTGCGTGAGGTGTCCGTGAAGATCGTCTCGCAACCGCGGGACGGCGGTGGTGTCGATGCCGACGTCACCGCGGAATCCTGCCAGGTGGCCGCGGCCTTTGCCCCAGCGGACCGGGCTGAGCACGAGCGCGGTGACGACGTCTTGCAACAGGTCCTGCTTGTGGGTGTGGTCGGGATCACCGTCTTTCCAGGTGGTGGCGAGCACGTCGGTCTCGTGCTGTGGTAGGCGGGTGCGGCGGTCGTGCCGGGCCGGATCCAGCCTGAAGACGATGAACGGCGGCAGAGGGCGCAAGGCTGAGCCGTGAACACTCGGGGCGGTCGTGGCAAGACATAGCTGACGACATCGCAGAAAGGGTGCTAATGACCGGACAAGGTCCTCTATGGTGACCGATACGCTGCGCGCGGTGGATGATGCCGGGATCATTGCGGGTTCTCTCGACGATCCCGAGGCGTTCGCGGCCCTGTTCGATCGCTACAGCGCGATGCTCTACCGGTACGTTTCCTTCCGGCTCGGCCCCGAGACCGCGGAAGACCTCGTCGGGGAGACGTTTCTGATCGCGTTTCGGAGGCGTGGGTCTTACGACCTCTCCTACCGCGATGCCAGGCCGTGGCTGTTCGGAATCGCGACCAAGCTCATCACCCGGTACCGCAGGGCCGAAGTCAGCCGTTACCGCGCCCTGGAACGGCACGACCCCGTTCGGAGCGTCGACGGGCCTGAGGAAGCGATCACGCACGACCTCACCGCCGAGGGGGCGCGGCCGGCTCTGCTCCACGCGCTCTCGCTGCTGTCGCGGGGCGACCGGGACGTGCTGCTTCTCGTCGCCTGGAGCGACATGACCTACGAGGAGGCGGCCCGGGCACTCGGTATCCCGGTCGGCACGGTGAAATCGCGGCTCAACCGAGCCCGTCGCAAGGTCCGCGACGCCCTGGGCGGCGTCAACCCGTTGAAGGAGGACATCGATGGATGAACTGAAGACCCTCATCAGGGAACTGGAACACCAGCCGCCGGAGTCCCTGGCCCGCCAACGCCTCCGGCTTCTTGAAGAAGCCACCCGAAAGCCGCGATGGACACGATTCCTTCTCACCGGTCGAGCGGCGCGGGGGCCTGTTCGGCTGGGACTGTCAGGACTGAGCGGACGGCGACTCGCACTGGCAGGTGCCGTGGCGGCGATGGCCGTCGTGGCGAGCCTGGTCGCGCCGACACTCATCGGATCCGAAGCACCCGCCTACGCGGTGATCGAGAACCCTGACGGCACGATCACCATCGAGTTCAGGGACCGGTTCCACGTCAGGGAGTTCAGGGAGAGGTTGGAGGAGGATCTGCGCGCCTCCGGCGTCCCGACGGTAGTGCACCTCGTGCCGGTTGGAAAGATCTGCAAGGAGCCACGCGCCCAGTACCGACCGCTGGAGACCGAGAAACTGATTACATACAAATCCAGCCCGGAGGCGCTCACTTTCACCATTTACCGTGACCAGATCAAGCCCGGCGACACCATGGTGATGACCTTCTCGGGTTATGACAAGGGCGAGGGCTCGATGGACTTCAAGGTCGCAGAAGGTCCGGTAGCCGCCTGCCAGCCAGTAGACGACCCGCAGGTCGTCCAGTCCTCCATCCCTGAATCCTCCGTCCCCGAAGAATAGGTCCAGGCCCCCTGGACGCGCTGCCCGCCGACCTGTCGCGCCGGGAAACGATCACGTTCAATCAGGGAAGCGATCTCTACGGTGCCTTCTGCGTCCCTGGCCAAGGCCACTCGTGAACACCCCACCGAGGGCCGTTCTCGAAACGGCCTGGAGGATATCGACGAGATCCCGTCCGATCGGCTTGATCGGGCGGGATCTCGTCGTTTTCCGGGGCGGTGAGGCGGTTGGAGGGCTCGTCCGAGCGCGTGTGACGGCTATGGAGAATGCGCAGCCCAGGTACGCAGCCCGGTCGCCCATTCGGCGTGGAGTGCCCGTCCCTCGGCGGTGAACGGCTCGCATTCGATCATGGCTGCAGGGGCTGCCCGGCTCTCCTGTGGACAGCCACGCCGAGGATCCGGTCGCCGGGGTACAGGCCGACCTGACGTGAGTCGTGGCTCTCGTCGGCGTCGCCGAACACGATCAGTGAATCCTTCGGGACGGTCTCCCGGCCGCCCGTCGCGGCGTGTGCCGATGCCGGGATCCGGTCGCCGGGCAGTGCCGCCACCCGTTTGACCTTCCACCGTGTACGCGACCGCGCGGGCGCGATGACGACGACGCCGTTCGGGTGAACCGGGCGGGGCGGCTCCAGGACCACGATATCGCCGACCTTCAGCTCGGCGATGCGGCACCGCCGTACCAGGAGCCGGTCTCCCGGCTGGAGGGTGGGCGTCATGCTGATGCCGCTCACGGTCACCATCACCCAGCGCCGCCGCAGGTGAGCGAGAAGAGCGGTGGCCGCCGCGAGGCTGGAGATCGCGATGAGAGGTCCGATCACGAGGAGACCGCCTGCGGTTCCTGCCCGGTGTCGTAGCCCAGCGCCTGCAGGAGGAAGAGCCGGGCGTAGTCGCCGTCCACGGTCATCAGCTTTTCGTGCGTGCCCTGTTCGCTGATCCGGCCATCAGCGAGGACGACGATGTGGTCGGCCATCCGGACGGCGTTCAACCGGTGGGAGATGATCACACTGGTGGTGCCGTGCCGGTGCTCGACCAGCCGCCGGTGGATCGTGTGCTCCGCCTCGGCGTCCAGACCCGAGCTGGGCTCGTCGAGGATGAGCAGATCCCGCCTGCCCCGCATGAAGCCACGCGCGAGGGCGAGCCGCTGCCACTGGCCGCCGGACAGCGTCACACCCGCCGTCTTACCGTCCGACCGGGAGTTCATGAAGAAGAGCCTGCTCAGGAGCGTGTCATATCCGTACGGCAGACCTGAGACGGCCTCGTGGGCCTCCGCGGCGGTCGCGGCGGCCCGGATCCTGTCGCGGTCCTCCAGCGCCGCCAGGTCGCCGATGCCGATGTTCTCGGCGGCGGTGAAGTCGTAGTTCATGTGGTCCTGGAAGACCGTGCCGATCCGGTCACGCAGCTCCGCCACCGGAATGAGGCGGATGTCCACCCCGTCCCAGGTGATCGACCCGCGCGTGGGCTCGTACAGCCGGCACAGCAGCTTCACCAGGGTGCTCTTGCCGGCGCCGTTCACGCCGACCACGGCGAGCAGAGCGCCACACGGGATGCGCAGATCGACGCCGCGCAGCACCCACGGCTTGTCGGCGTCGTAGCGGAACCAGACGTCCTTCAACTCGATCGCGACCCTCAGCGACCGGGCGGGCAACGGGGCGTCCGGCGTCGTCAGGTCGGGGCCGGCGTTCAGGACGGCGAGATAGTGGCCGAACTGCAGGAGCCCCTGGTGTCCGCTCGCCAGTAGCGTGATCAGCCCGGACAGCCCGGCCTGCACGCCCGCGACCGCCACGACGAAGACGACCACGTCGCCCGGGGTCAGCTCGCCCGTCCGGGCCAGCAGGACGGCCCAGACCAGCCCGCCGCCCGACACCACGGCGGCGAGTGCGGCCAGGCCCATCTGGGTGCGGAAAGTCCGCCGGTCGAGCTCGCGCCCTGCGGCGTTGACCTGCCGCAGCTCGGCCAGCATCCGCGACCGCATGAAGTCGCCCAAGCCGAACAGTCGGATCTCCTTGGCCGCCGCGCGGTCAGTCATGAGCTGGGAGTAGAACAGCTCCCGGCGCACGTTGGGGCTGGTCGTCCAGAGCATCTCGCCGCGCCTGCGGCTCAGGGCCAGCTCGGCGACCACGGCGGGCGCGGCGGAGAGCACCACGAACCCCGCCATGACGGGGTGCACCGCCAGCAGCGTTCCGGCGAACCCGGTCATGGTGACGGTGGCGCGCACGCCTCCCAGCACCGCGTCGAGGATGATCTGCGGCGCCATCCCGCTCGCCTGCCGCGCCAGGCCGATGCGGTCGTGGAACTCGGGATCCTCGAACCGGGCCAGCCCGCCGAAGCGGGACAGCGCCTCATACAGCCGGTCCTGGGCGTGGAATCGGACGACCCGGCCGAGCTCCGCCTGCACGTACTGGGAGAGGTACGGCAGCGCCGCCGCGACCAGTCCCAGGCACGCCAGTAAGACGGCCTGCGTCACCAGCCAGCCGATGGGCATCCGCCCCGCCAGCAGTCCGTCCAGCACGTGCTTGGTCAGCCAGGCGACGCCGACCGGCGTGGCGCCCGTGACGAGCGCGGCGGCCAGATAGGTCAGCAGCAGGGCCGGTCCGGCGTGCCACGCGATGCCCAGGGCGGCGACCGCCCTCTCCCGCCACGTCGTCTCGCTGCCGGTATGGTCGGCAGTGAGGTCGGCAGTGGTCTCGACAGCGGGGCCGCGTCCGCTCGTCACCGTGCGGCGACCTGGGGTGACGCCAGCTCGCGGACGCTCACCGCGCTCGTGCGTACGGTGCCGTCCTGGTTGAGCAGGACGAACGTGGGCGAGCCCTGCACGCCGAACGCGCCGGTCACCGGACCGTCCTGCGGCTCCACGACCACCCGCGCCACCTGACGCACGGCGTCGATGATGTCCGCGCCCTGCTCCACGGTGCCGGAGACCACCACCAGTTTCCGCTCCGGGCCGCCGGGCATGGCGGCGGCGTACTCGATGAAACGGGGAACCTCCTCGCGGCATGACGGGCATCCCGTGGAGAAGAAGCCCGTGAACAGTGGAGCCTCCAGATCGCGCAGAGACACCGTGGCGCCGTCGAGCGCCGTCGCCTCGAAATCGGCGACGCGGTATCCGGACTCCGGCGACGACTTGCGCTCCACGAGCCGGTCGAGGCCGGCCCGCGCCCATTTCGCCTCGTAATCCCGCAACCGGCGCAGGACGGCGAGCAGCAGCAATAAGTTGAGCACGCCAAAAAGACCGACGACGACCACAGCGGCGATCAGTACGGCATCCATCGACACACTCCCAACCTGAGAGGCTTCCAAAGGGGGTCAGCGGACGAGGACCAGCGCCACGAGGTCGTCGTAGGCGATGACCAGCGTGGCCAGGACGACGGCCACGAAACCGGAGAGAAACAGGGCGGTCACGTCGAGTCCGCCGACTCCGCCGGGGGCCAGCAGGGTCCCCGTCATGCCCGCCGCCGTGATCGACAGGAGAATCACGTTGCGCACCACGTGCCGCACACCCAAAGGCTGATCGGACGCGCCGAAGCACCGGCAGCTCGTCGTCGCGCCCCGTCGCACGGCCGAGCCGATCGCTCCCGTGAAGGCCGCCAGCAGCACTGCGGCGAGCCCCAGACCCACGGGAGCGACGGCGTCGATCAGCATCAACGATGCGGCGACCAGTTCGCCCGCGATCACCGCACCCGAGGCGGCGGAGCTCCAAGGCAGCCCCACGCCGAACTCGCGGACGGCGGCGCGGAACTGCGCCAGATCACTTCGCCCGCGCACCTTAGTGGCGACGGCGACGAAGAACACCAGGGCGAGTAACAGGCGGCATATGAAACTCAAATAGGCCATCAATATCACGAATCCCCTGCTGAATGGGTAAGGCGCGATTGAGTCGGCCTTTCAGAGGAAATGCGTGCTGTCACGAAGGACCGCCGTTCAGCAGGTCCACGGCCCGTGATTGCAGCCTCCGGCGGTGCACTGCCCGATGAGGTCCCAGTCGCTGCAACCGCCGGGACCGCAGATCCGCCGCCAGAGGTTGCAGGCGTTGCAGTAGCACTGCAGGTATGTCGGGTCGGCGGCCGCCTCGGCTTGAGGGACGGTCAAAGTGAGGAGTGCGTCCCCGACCTTGTTCAGCAGACGAGTCACATGAACCTCTGTGATTTCGAGTTGGGATGGGGCCTGTGGAGATCCACGTCAGCAGGAGTACATGCCGGTGGGCGTGAGGCACCCGCCGATGCGGGACCATCCGCTGCAGCCGCCGGGGCCGCATACTCGCTGCATCAGCCCGTACGAGTCATTGCAGTAACACTGCACATATGTCGGGTCGGCGGCCGCTTCGGTCCGTGGTGCCATCATCATGAGCATGCGATCGCCCGCGGCCTTGAGCATACGAACCATGTTCACATCCCTTGGCTTGGTGATTTACCGAAATCGTAATCATGCGCGGTTGACCCATCCAGCGGCTTTTCTGCCACATATAGACGGTTACCTGCCAAATTCAGAAGCCGAGAGGCGCGACTGGGCGAAGGAGTCAAGGTTTACGGCGCCGGGTGGAATGTCAACAGCGTCAACCGTCTGTCCCTCGCCATCGGAGGCGAAGTGTTCCTGACGATCGACGGGCTCTTTCCTGGTCGGCCGGACGGCCATTCCCACCTGGGGCGGTGGCCCGAACCGGCGGTTATGACGGACTTCTTCGCCGAGTTCGAGGAAAGAGGCGACGACTACGACCGCAGGGCGGCTGGTTGACGGTCGTCGACCGGACCACCGGAGCAAGGCTGAGCGGTGAATGGCTCCAGGGGAAGCGTCCCTGCCTGATGGCTCGCATATCTGAAGCAGCGCGTTAGCGCCTCTTCACCTCAAGGCGTGGAGAGGAAAGAATCACTTTCGTTCCGGGAAACGATCCCGGTTTCCCATGTACTCGCTCAGTGAGCACCCCGCGAAGGGCTCGCCGAGATTCGGCGGGGCCTTCGCCATCTCAGTGCGACGCGAGCGGACCACCCCGGCGTCCTCCCCTTTCCCGGCGCTGAGAAGGCAGCTGGGAAACGATCATCCATAACCTGGGAAGCGATCAACAAACCCCTGCTTCGACCGCACGTCACGCACACTCGTGAACACCCCACCGAGGGCCGTTCTTGAAACGGCTGGACTGTAGTTGACGGGATCCCGGTCGAGGAAGTGGTCATTGGCGACGGTGATGGTGAGCGCGACCAGCAGGGTCTGGGCGACGCGGCCGTGGGCGAGCCGGTTCTTGGGGTCGCCGAGGTCGAGATCGTGGGCTTTGAGTCTGCCGCTGATCCCTTCGGTGTTGGCCCGGACGGCGCGGTAAGTGCCTGCCCAGGCGGGGTTCAGGTAGGGAAGGTCCTGGCGGAACTTGTCCGGGTGTCCGAGATCGTCGGGGTGCAGGGTGATGGACTGCTGCGGCAGGTCTTCGGCAGCTCGCCGGGTCTGTTGTCGGGTGCCGGCGGCAGGATGCGGGATTTGGCCGAAGGGTGAGCTGCCCGCTGCCGGGTGTCGGCCAGATCAACGACAGCTGGTCGGCTGGGTTCGCGCTGGCGGAGGCGGTCGAAGCGGGACAGGTGACCGATGAGCAGAGCACCGTGGACGCTGCCTTGAACTCCGCGCTGGTTGACCCTGTAGTCCAGGGCCAGTTTGAAACCGAGCGCGAGTTGCGGGAACGGGCCGCAGGTGGTGCGGGTGCGGGCGGCGACGGTGAGGGTGGCGCTGTAGCCGAACTCCGGCGTGCCCTGCTCTGCGGAGTAGTGCCAGCTCGTGGTGATCTCAGTGGAGGCTGTTTCCTCGCCGGTGGAACGGCGGACTCGTGGCGGACGGGCGAAGACGGGGACGGCGGTAGTGTCGAGCCCCATGTCGCCCTGGAAGTTCGCCAGACAGCCGCGGCCTTTGGCCCATCTCACCGGGGTCGGCACGAGCGCGGTGACGATCTCCTGCAGCAGGTCCCGCCGCCGATGATGCTCGAGGTCGTCGTCTTCCCAGGCGGTGGCGAGCCGGTCGGCCTCGTGCTGGGGCAGGCAGGCACGGCGGTCATGCCGGGCCGGGTCGAGGAGGCTGGTGAGCCGGTCGAAGGCCCGGTAAAAAAGCACTGGCAGTCACTACCGTCTGCAAGATCCTTTTCGCCGCTCGCAGGTCATGGAAGGCCGAACCACCCTGGTCATCGTTCACCGCCTGTCCGCCATCCGTACCGCCGACCGCGTGGCCATGCTCCAGGACGGCCGTACGATCGCCACCGGAACCCACGACGAGCTGCCGGCCGACGACGCCGGCTACCGTCGCCTGCCGGCAGGTCAGGTGGGGGAGGTGGACTGACGGGCGCGGTGGCGGCGTACCGCGTCCCGGTTGGCGCACGGCTGGGAGCAGTAACGCTGCCGTGCGGTGCGTGAGGTGTCCGCGAAGATCGTCTCGCAACCGGCGGCGGCACACCGTCCGAGCCGGTCCATGCCCCGGCTGACGAGGTGCATCGCCGTGCCCACGGAGATCAGCGCGAACAGCACCGCGCCGAGCGGCTGCAGGTCGTCGCGATAGTGCAGGTGCCAACCATGGGCGTGGTCGGTTAGCCGGGGGTAGGCGGCCGACCGGGCCAGCATCTCGTTGACCAACTCGGCCTTCGCGTGCTCCCCCGTGGCGTCGACGACCTTCGTCCAGGCGTCGATGACGGCGAGGGTCTGGTCGAGATCCGATGGTTCGACGGGGCGTTCCAGCACCAGACCGGCCGTGCGGCAGCGGTCGGCGAGTTCATCGGCGCTCGTCGGCGGGCGGTTCGCCAGTTCCGCGGCGAAGTTCACCACGTCCGCGCCGTAAGGGTTGAGGTGCACAAGCTCATTACATCAGCCTGTACGTCATGACGCGAACAGCAACAGAACGCGACATTCCAGAACTTGTCCGCCTCCGGGCACTGCTCTTCGACGACCTCGGCGGCGACTTCTTCAACCCCGCGAACGCCGGTGACGACTGGCGCGACGCGCTCGCACGGATTTTCCAGCAGAAGCTGACCGAACCCGACTGCCAGATCCTGGTCGTGGACGGCGACACCGGCCTGGCCGCCTGCGGCATCGGCACGATCGAACAGTGGTTCCCCGGCCCCCACTCCCGCAACGGGAGGATCGGCCACGTCATCGGCATGGTCACCGACCCGTCGTACCGGCGGCGCGGGCACGGCCGGGCGATCATGCTCGGCCTGCTTGATTGGTTCCGCGACCGCAACGCCGTACGGGTCGACCTCACCGCCTCCCACGAGGCGGAACCGCTCTACCGGCAGCTCGGCTTCTCCGACCACCCCGATCCCCTGCTGTGCTGGAAGCCGTGAAGACATCGCAATACCGCTGGGTCATTCTGGGGGTTGCGACTTTCACTCAGGCCGCAGCCGCGTTTTTCGTGCAGGGCATCGGTGCGATGAGTGTCCACCTTCAACGAGACCTGGAGCTGAACACGACCCAACTGGGCCTGCTGCTGTCGGCGGCTCAGCTACTTCCTCTAGCCGGACTACTCGTGGCGGGACGAGTGCTGGACCGCCACGACGAACGCTGGATCGTCGGGATCGGCGCTCTTGTGGTCGCCGTCGCGCTGGCCGCTGGAAGCGCGGCCCCGGGGTATGTCTCCTTGCTCGTCGTCCTGCTGATCGTCGGTGCGGGGTACAGCACCATTCAGCCGGGCGGCAGTAAATCGGTGGCGTCCTGGTTCGACGCCCGGCAGCGTGGCTTGGCCATGGGTATCCGCCAGGCGGGGCTCCCGCTCGGGGGCGTCCTCGCCGCCTTCGCACTTCCCTCACTGGCAACGGCCTTCGGCTGGCGGTCGACGCTCGTGGCCGGCGCGCTCGTCGCACTGTCAGGCGCCGTCGCCTTCATGGCCTTCTACCACCGCCCACCGGACCAACGCCCAATGCCGACCACGTCCCGCGTGCGGCTGGAACTGCTCCGCGAACCGTACATGAAGAAGATCATCTTGTCCGGTACGAGTATGGTGTCGGTGCACAGCGGTGTGGGCGTCCTCACCGTGCTGTACCTGCACGAGGTGACGTCCATGGCCTCCGCCTCGGCGGTCTTGGTCTACGTCGCGGTCCAGTGCGCGGGCGCGCTGGGCCGTATCTGCCTGGCGGCCTGGAGCGACCGCCACAGATCCGGCCGCTACGCCTGCGTCCTGACATGCCTGGCCGCTGTGATCATCGGGACGACCGTGTTGACGACCCCCATCGGCCGCTCCCCCGTCGTGGCCTGCCTGGTCTTCATCTGGCTCGGCTTCTTCGGAATCGGCTGGTACGGCCCCTGGGTCGCCTACGCCGCCGAATCGGCGCCGCCGGACCATACCGGATTCGCCCTTGGCCTGGCCATGGCCGTCAACCAGGTGGCGGTCATCCTGGCGCCACCCGTGCTCGGCCTGCTCACGGACCTGACCGGCAGTTTCGCGCCCGTCTGGGCCCTGCTCGCCGCGCTGACCGCTGTCACCCTGACGGCGACAGCCCGGCTGTGACCGGTTCGGACGTCAGCCGCTGCAGTCCTCGGACGACGGCCGGCGTCTTCGCGAAGGCCCGTCACCACGGGATCGCTGCGCAGAAGATGCTGCAGTGTGCGTGCGCCACCACGTTTTCGGCCTGAAGCCCCTCCGACGCCGGGCTCGCCGGAGCGGGGACCCCTGGCGAGCCGGCAGTAGATCAGTTCCTCGGCGGACTGTAAGCACTGGGAAACGATCATTGCGTATCCGGGAAGCGATCATCGAACCCTCGGATTCGCACAGCTCAGCCGTACCCGTGAACGCCTCACCGAAGGGTCGTTCTTGAGTTGGCTCAAGAACGGTTGACGAGATCCCGTCCGATCGCTTGATCGGGCGGGATTTCCTCGTTTCCGAGGTCCTGTGGCCGCTGGGTGGGCTGATTGTGGCTCGTCGAGTGTGGCGACGGTGTGGAGGTATGGGGCAGGTAGCGTGCAAACCAGCGTATGGATGAGGCATCGCCCCTACCGTCGCAAGGTATGCAGACAGTGGATGTACTGGTCGTGGGTGCGGGCCTGGCCGGCCTGCGCACAGCCCGCCTGCTCGCGCGACGGGAACTGAACGTGATGGTGGTCGACCGTCGCAGGTCGCTGTCGACGGGCATCCGCACGACAGGGATCTTCGTGCGCCGCACCCTTGATGACTTCGACGTGCCGGATCACCTGCTCGGGCCAGGTGTCCGGGACGTGCTGCTGTATCCGCCGTCGCGGCGGGCACCGATCCGGCTCACCAGCGACCGGGACGAGTACCGCGTGGCCGACATGGCGGCCGTCTACGAGCACGCGCACCGCGCGGCGGAGTCGGCCGGGGCACGAGTCCTTTTGGGCGTACGGTATGTCGACGCGTCGATGGGTTTTGTGCGGTTCGCGGGTGCGGAACCGGTGACGGCCCGGTTCGTCGTCGGCGCGGACGGCGCCCGCTCCCGGGTGGCCCGTGATCTCGGTCTTGATGTCAACCGGCGCTTCCTCGTCGGTGCCGAGATCGTCCACCCGATCACGTCGGGCACGACCACCCCGGCGTTCCACTGCGTGCTGGACCCCCGGATCGCCCCGGGGTACCTGGGATGGGTCATCGACGACGGCCGGCATGCGCATGTTGGCGTCGCGGGATATCCGAACGCGATGCGCACCGGCATCCGCCACTTGCTGGACGCCTTCGCCGCAGATGCGCCCGGCAGTACACCGCCGGCCGGGCCGGTTGAGCGCCGAGGTGGTCCGATCCCGGTCGGCGGTGTGCTGCGACGGTTGGTGTGCCCCGCCGGGCTGCTCGTCGGAGACGCGGCGGGCGCGGTGTCGCCGCTGACGGCCGGTGGGCTGGACCCTTGCCTCCGCATGTCCGAACTGGCCGCGGCGGTCACCGCCGGGTACCTGCGTACTGGCGACCAACGCGTGCTGAGCCGGTACGACGGGGACGCGTTGCGGAACCGGTTCCGAGGCCGACTGTTGCTGCGCCACGTGTTCGCCGGCATTCGATCCCCTGCCGCGGCAGAGGCGGCGGTGACCGTGCTACGCGGTCGTGCCGGCCGTGCCTTGGCGGCACGGGTCCTGTTCGGCGACGGCTCGTTTCCCGAAGTCGACCCACGGCTCGCGGACCTGGCGATCGGCCGCCCTTACCGGTAACGCCGACCGGCTCGCCTGTGACATGGAACCGGGCCTTTTCGCTATTCAGGTGACGTGTAGGTCGTCAGCGGCCGGGACCGCGCGGGGTGGCGTTCGCTGAGGGCTCAGGGATCGGAGTCAGCGAAAAGTCAGCGGACGTCTTCGGGGCGGGTGAGCTGCCACCCGTGGCGGGGGTGTCGGTCGATGACTGGGTCAGGTATCGGGGTTGTCGAGGATGACGACGGGGGCGTTCTCCACATCCGGCAACTCACTGTCCAGGTCCATGCCGGTGGCCGCCTCGACGAAGGCGAACGCCGCACTGCGCTTACCGCGGTAGTCCTCCGGGCCGAGCGTGTCGAGCATGGCGCGGAAGTCAGCCAAAATGCTCGGAGCGTCATCCTCAATCCTGTGCTCGGTGAAGATGAAGTCGCACATCCGTGCTCTGATCTTGCCGTCGGCCGCGTAGAGGATCGTGTATCCCCCGTTGAAGTGCCAGGTCACCATCCATACGCGTGACTCCCTGCTGAGTTCGGTGAGGACGCGGTCGGACAGGCCGAAGCCGTAGGCGAGTTCGAGGAAGCCCCAGGTTCCTTCTCCCTCGGAGACGAGGAGTACGGGGCAACTTTCCTCCATGGCCTCTTCTCGGGGATATTCCATGATGCGCTGCTCGGGGGCGCGGCCTCCGTTCAGCCGCCGCAGGAGGTCGTCCACCGTGATCTCTTCGTTGAGGGGCTGCACCACGGTCCAGGAGAGTCCGTTCTCCAGCCACTGATGCCGCTCGAAGAAACTGCGGTAGTAGTCGATCACATGATCATTGTGATGGAAGTTGGAGATGAAACATGCGCATATGGTGCTTCTTCTCGCTGCCATAGCCTCCTGCGGGACGAGAGGCAGAAGTCCTCGCGCAGGACGACCAGGATGTCGTCCTGCGGCCATTCGCTTATGGACAGGCCAGTCTTTTCCGGGGTATCGAGGTAGCTGCCGGTCAGGTGATTCTCGCGAACATGGAGAGATGCTCGCGGACGAAGGCGTCGAGGGTTCGGGCGGGGCGGCCGAGGATGGTCTCCACGGTGTTGTTGGGGGACTCCGGACGCTCGATGGCCATTTGCTGGATCTCCACGACGTGGCTCGCGAGCCAGTTCGGCATGTGCGCGGTTCGGACGAGATGGCTGTGGAAATCGTTCGGCGATAGGTCGATGTAGCTGACGGGCCGGCCCGTCAGCTCGCCGAGAAGACGGGCGAGTGCCGGATAGCTGAAGGCCTGCGGGCCGGTCAGCGCGTACGTGGCCCCGGCAAGGCCGGGGTGGAGGAGGGTCTCCGCAGCGACGTCGGCGATGTCCCGGACGTCGATGTAGTTGCAGGGTGCGTCGCGCATCGCCCCGATGAGCACGCCCTCGGCGACCGCTGGGGCGTTCAAAAGTAGCTTCTGCATGAACGCGTACGGCCGAAGCACCGTGGCCACCATGCCGGTTGTCGCGAGGTGTGCCTCAACCCGCCAGTGCCCGCGCGAGATGGCGACCGGCGAGTCGGGCTCGGCTGCTGGGGCGGAGAGTTTGATGACGTGCCGTACCCCGCACGCGGCTGCGGCGTCTATCGCGTTGATCTCCAGTTCGACTTGGCGCGGGCTGTTGGCCATGGCGAGGAACAGTTGTGTGGATCCGGTGAACGCGGCGCGGAGCGCGCGGGGGTCCGCGGCGTCCGCGCCGACGATCTCGACCGGCGTTTCCACACCGATCGCGGCGCGCAGTGTGTCCGGAGTGCGGCTGACGGCGCGGCAGGGGACGTCCAGCGCGACCAGTTGCCGGAGTAATGCGCCGCCGGTGGCGCCGGTCGCGCCCATGATGGTGATCATCGTGTGCCTTTCGTGGTTGGTGGGTCCAGGGAAACGGGTGGAGATTGGCCGGGTTACTTCTGCTGCCGGGATGCCATGCCGTGCCACCGCCAGGTGACGATCGCGGCGGCCAGGCCGACCGACAATGGCAGGTCGATTTGCAACCGCTTCAGCCACCAGGCGTCGGGCACCGATGTGTGCGACGGCAGCCAATTGGACGCGAACCACCCGGCCATGCCTGCGATTCCGGCAGCCGCAATACCGAGTCCGATGGTGAGTACCGGTCGCGGCACCGACGTCGTCCACCGGCGCGGCCGACCCCGGCGATGCAGCCATGCGCCGACGACGGCGGCCACCACGGCCGACGTGACTCCGATGGAGGTGAAGGCGGCCACGGTCAGTTCGGGCTGTCCGCTGAGGAATCCACCGAGCCCGGCTGTGAGCGCGGGGGACAGGTAAGCGACCGCGACCTCCTTCCAGAGTGTGAACGGACGTGCGGTGAAACCGCGCTTGGCGGTCTTGCGGGTATGACTCACGCGACTCCTCGAAAATATAATTAGGAGGCTAACTATTTGGTCATAGGGAGCCTTCCGACCATTTAAGGCGGCCACTTCTCGTGGGGCGCGGACGCTACTCGGCGGTCAGTGCGCCGATCCGCTGTGTGATCCTTTCCAGGAGCTCCAGGAACAGCCCGCGTTCGTCGACGGCCAGTCCGCCAACCAACTCCTGGAGTCGTGCGAAGTGATCCCCGGCCATATCGCGCAGTCGCTGGGCGCCGCGTGCCGTAAGGACGACCACCGCACCTCGCCCGTCCTCCGTGGACGCGCGGCGGGCCACGAGGCCTTCGCGTTCGAGCCCGTTCACCAGGCCGGTCACCGTGGCGCGCGAGACGCCAAGGCTCTTCGCAAGCTGCGACGGCGCCTTCTCGCCGTCGCTGTCCTCGAGGTCCATCAGGAGACGGTAGCGACCGGTCGACAGCCCAAAACGCGAGAAGTGCACTTCGGATGCGCGGTCCAGCTGTGCTCCGGCGGCCATCAGGCGCACCGCCACAAGCACTGCCTGCGGGTCGGCATCAAGCCCGTACCGTGCGATCTGCCGCCGTGCCTGATCATGCGTAGGAACAGCGCCAAGGTTCGCATCCTCGTCACTCATGAAACTAATATGGCGGCTAACTACCTACAGGTCAAGTCGCGCGGCACCCTGAAGCGGAACACGCGGGGACTCTGTCCGGCGGACCGGAATCCCGGTAGTGACGGAGGTGGTGCATCGGGTGCGCCATCGGGACGAGTACCGGACGAAGGCGGCGCGTAAGGCGTGTTGTACGGCGGGCGGTTCAGTGTGTGGGGGAAACGAACTCGGGCTGGTCGAGCAGGCGTAGCCAGCTTCCGTCGGGCTGGCGCCGTACGACCTGCGCGCGGGCGCCGCTCCCGTCCTTCGGCGGGGTCGAGGTGAGGGCGATGTCGCCGCTCACCAGCGTCGGCAGCGGTTCTTCCAGTTCGAAGCGGGGACCGTTGGCCAGCACCTTCTCCCAGAGGGCGCGGATCGCCTCGCGGCCAACCGTCTGGCCGCCGGGAGGGTAGGCGAGCACCGCGTCCTCCTCGTAGAGCGCGGCGACTCCGGCCGCGTCACCGGCGTTGGATCGCTCGACGAACAAGCGGGTGATGTCCTCGGGCCGCAGGGCCTTCTCGTACTCCGTCACAGGTTCCTCCTGATGGTGGATGGCGATACCTTCCAGCCTGGTCGCCCGCTGATCAGAAGTCCAACAGATTGATCTGATGAGAACTAGAATCTGTAGTTATGGAGCTGAGGCAGCTGGAATACTTCGTCGCGGTCGCGGAGGAACGGAGCTTCACCCGGGCGGCAGAACGGGTGCACATCAGCCAGTCCGGGGTCAGTGCCCAGATCCGCCAGCTGGAACGTGAGCTCGGGGCCGAGCTGTTCGATCGGTCGGCACGAACCGTCACCCTCACTGTCGCGGGAAAGGCCGCGTTCGAACACGCCCGCGCCGCGCTCGCCGCCGCCGGGGCGGTCGGCCAGGCGGTGGGTGAGGTGACCGGCCTGATCCGGGGAAAGCTCACGGTCGGGATGGTCATCGGCTGCACCGTCACGCCGTTGTTCGATGCCCTCGCCGCGTTCCACCGGGCGCATCCCGGAGTGGAGATCTCCCTGCTGGAGGACAACTCCGACCGGCTCGTCGAGGAGGTGCGCGCCGGCACCGTCGACCTGGCTCTCGTCGGGACGGCGACCGCACCCCCCGAGGGGCTGGACGCGCTGACGATCATCAGTGAGCGGCTCGTCGCGGCGGTCCCGCCCGGGCATCCCCTGGCGGAACAGTCGCGGGTCACCCTGCGTGACGTGGGTGCCCATCCGATTGTGTGCATGCCGCCCGGCACCGGCCTGCGAATGGTGTTCGATCAGGCCTGCGCGGCACAGAACCTCCAGCCGGTGATCGCGCTGCAGGCGAGCGCCGCGGACGCCATCGCCGATCTCGCCGCCCGGGGGCTCGCCGTCGCCGTTCTCAGCGCCTCGATGGCCGCGCACTACCGCGACCGGCTCACCGCCCTCACCATCGACGACGTCGAAACACCCGCCCTGCTGGCCCTGGTCTGGAGGAGCACACACAACCCCGCCGTGCGTGAACTGCTTGTGTACGGCAGGCGGGCGTTCGCCGCCCCGCGCCCCGCTTGATCCGTGGGACGGCCGGAGAGGTGGTCATTCCTCGCGGGCGATGGCGCAGAGAAAGCGCATGTCGAGCACGTTCTTCGTAAAGGCGACGCCGGTGATCCTCTCGGCGAGGGCGAACGCGCTCGCGATCGGGTCGTCGGGCATCGGGTCGTCGAAGCTGCGGCGTCCCAGACCGACTTCGCGCATCGCGGCCTCCCAGCGCCGGGGATCACTGCCCTCCCGGTGCTGGGGCGCCTCGGGCTCGAAACCGAGGATCACCTTTCCCTCGATCGCGTGGACGAAGCGGTCCGAGGCGTAGTCATGCCGCTTGACCGAGACGACCTCGCTTCCCCGGGAGAGGCGATCGAGCACACCGGGATTGACGGGGACCCTCCAGCCCCAGGGCTCGACGAGCACGGTCCAGTCGGCGACCTTCACGGCACCGACGTAACCGGCCTCCTCGCCGTCGAACTCCTCGACCCCCCTCAGGGCGCGGTCGTCCAGCTCGTCGAAGGTCATCTCCTCGGTCGTGTTCGTGTCGACTTCGAGCCGGGCCAGCACTTCGTGTGGGGAAAGGCCGCGGACGAAGGACACGCAGTAGATGTCATGCAGGGGCCCGTGGCACGAGAGCCAGCGGAATTCCGCTCGGGGATCCGTCATCGTCACTCCTTCGACCACAGCCGCTTCGATCACGCCCGCGACATGGTCGCAGCCGTCACCGACAAAAACGTCCGGTCGCCACGCGCCGGCTGCCGTATGGTCGGGATCATGAGCGGTCAGGAGATCCTGGCGTTCGTCAGAGCCAGAGCCGCCGCGGGCGCGCTGTTCTTCGACCCGGACGGCCGGGTCATGATCGTCCAGCCGTCCTACAAACCACAGCGGGACATTCCCGGAGGCTTCGTCGAGCCAGGAGAGACCCCGTACGAGGCGTGTGTTCGGGAGGTCGCCGAGGAACTGGGCATCCGACCGCCGATCGGCCGGTTGCTCGTCGCCGACTGGGCTCCCGATCCGGTCGCGGGGGAGCTGATCCTCTTCGTTTTCGACGGCGGGCTGCTCGACGCCGGGACGCTCGAGCAGGTCACCTTCGCCGACAACGAGATAACCGCCTTCGGGTTCCATCCGGTGCGGGACGTGGACGGTCTGCTGGTCCCCGGCCTGGCCCGCAGGGTCACGGCCGCGGTGGCCGCTCGCGAGCGGGGGGAGACCGTCTATCTGGAGCACGGCCGGACGCTCGGAACCCGGTGACCGGCCGGGGCCGGGTCACCGGGTCCGGCAGGGGTGACCGCCCGGCGGAGGGGAGCGCCGGGCAGGGGAGCGCTTAGCGGTCGAGCACGTCGCGGAGGGCCTTGGCGAACTCGACCGGACACCTCAGGAAGCCCACGTGGTCGCCGGGGAACTCCACGAGCGGGGTGCCGAGCCGTTCGGCGAGGACGGTCGACGCCGACCGATCGCCGGGCACCCGTGTCGTCAACTCAGGGTTGACGTTTTCTGGATCGTCAACCTATGGTTGACGCATGACGAATCCGACTCGCATGACGAACACGGTTCGCCTCGACGACCTGATCGAGGCCATCAAGAAGGCCCACTCCGACGCTCTCGAGCAGCTCTCCGGTGCGGTCATCGTCGCCGATCACCTCGGCGACGTGGCCGACCACCTGATCGGCCACTTCGTGGACCAGGCGAGGCGCTCCGGCGCGTCCTGGACGGACATCGGCAGGAGCATGGGGGTGACCAAGCAGGCGGCCCAGAAGCGTTTCGTGCCGAAGGGCGAGCCTTCGGACCTCGAGCCCAGCCAGGGGTTCGGTCGGTTCACCGACCGGGCGAGGAACGCCGTGATGGCGGCGCAGAACGAGGCTCGTACGGCGGGCAACGACGAGACCCTCCCCGAGCACCTGGTGCTGGGGCTCCTGAGCGAGCCGGACGCGCTGGCCGCGAAGGCGATCGTCGGGCAGGGCGTGTCGCTTGAGGCCGTCAGGCAGGCTGCGACCGCCGTGCTGCCGGCGGCGGCCGAGCGGGTGCCCGACGTCATCCCGTATGACTCGCGGGCGCGTAAGGTGCTGGAGCTCACGTTCCGGGAGGCGCTGAAGCTGGGCCACAACTACGTCGGAACCGAGCACATCCTGCTCGCCCTGCTGGAGCTCGAAGACGGCCAGGGCGTGCTCTCCGGCCTGGGGGTCGACAAGGCGGCGGCGGAGGCGAACATCGCCGAGGCCGTGGCCGCCCTCCTCGCCGCCCGCGAGCAGGGGTGACCCCGAGGAGCGCCTGGCGGGCGCCGAGGGGGCGCCGAGGGGGGCACGGCCCTGCCCCCTAACCCCCTGAGTCCCTGACCTCCGACTCCCCGCGATCCGGCCGCGGCCGTACGGATGACCGAGCGGATCGGTCGTTCTCCGTCGGCCGCGGCACGGGCGGTGCCGGTCGCGGCCTCGCTGGAGGGCCCGAGGGGCGGAGGGGGCGGGGGACTGGAGGCTCGTGGGGCCCTGGGGTTTTGTGGGGTTTCGGGGTTTGCGGGACCGTGAGGGGATTTCCCCCAAACTCTGTCAAGCGCACTGTTATTTGATCGTTACAGGATCCGGTACGCATATTTCGGTTTTCGGTTGTCTCACATATGGAACGCGCCAGGGCTGAAACCGGCGCGAAAGCATGCATATGAGGAGCAGACCGTGAAGACCCTCAGGCGGACGGCCCAGGCCTCGCTTGCTCTCGTTGCCGTCGCCACCGTGGCGGCCTGCGCGGCGGAGGGCGGCTCGGCCGCACAGCCCGCACCTGCGCCCGTGTCCACGCCCGCGCCCACCCCCGTCAAGACCACGGCCAAGGCGGACGCCCCGCGTGCCGCCGGAGGCGCGGCCGTCAAGGTCGCGCGGCGCACGCCCGTGCTCGGCATCGCCGACATCACCCCGATGGGCGAGGACGTCGAGAAGATCGGCGTCGGCGCGCCGATCATCGTCACCTTCGACAGGGCGGTCGCCAAGCCGGCGCTGGTTGAGGCAGTGCTCCAGGTCCAGGCGGAAAAGCCGGTCGAGGGCGCGTGGCGCTGGGTCTCGGACCGCAAGGTCGTCTACCGCACCAAGACCTACTGGAAGCCGCACCAGAAGGTCCTCTTCACCGCCCGCCTCAACCAGATCCCCGGCAACCAGGAGGCCAAGGACGTCAGCCGCCGCTTCGCGATCGGCGTGGCCAACATCTCCACGGTCAGCACCGGCAAGCACCTGATGAAGGTCTACCGGGACGGCAAGCTCGCCAAGACCATCCCGATCAGCGCGGGCCGCGGCGGCATGATCAAGAATGGTGTGGACGTGTATCTCACCACCAGCGGCGTCCATCTCACGATGGGCAAGAAGGCGGTTGAGACCATGACCTCCTCCTGGCTGGGCGTCACCGACCCCAAGGACCCGCGCTACTACAAGGAGGAGATCCCCTGGGCGGTGCGGATCTCCGACAGCGGTGAGTACGTCCACCAGAGCGCGGGCTACTACCAGTTCCTCGGCCGCTCCAACCAGAGCCACGGCTGCGTGCGCGCCACGCCCGCCGGAGCCAAGTGGTTCTACGGCATCGCCCAGCGCGGGGACGTCGTGAAGATCGCCGGCACCAAGCGGAAGCTGGACTGGCGCAACGGCTGGGGCTTCTGGCAGCTCAGCTGGAAGCAGTGGAAGCAGGGCAGCGCGCTGCCCGCGACCGGCCCGACCCCGACCCCCTCCCCGACCTCGAGTGCGCCCCCCGCGACGGACCCGACGGACGGTGGGGAGCAGTCGGGACAGGAGAGCGGGGCCTGACCCTCGCCTCCCCGACGAGGAGAGCGGGCCTGACCTCGCGTCCAGAGGAGGGGCGGGCCCGATCTCGCCGCCTCAGGGGTGGCCTCTCCGTGGTACGGCGGGCGCCCGTCGTACCACGGAGGTCAGGCCCGTTCCTGCCTCGGCAGGATCACCTCGCGGACGATGAGCAGGAGCGCCGCGACCAGCGGGATGCCCAGGAGCGCGCCGACCACGCCTAACAGCGCGCCGCCGAGCAGGGCGCCGACGATCGTGGCCAGGGGCGGGACGTCGACGGAGCTCCTCATGACGCTCGGCGCGATCCAGTAGTTCTCGATCTGCTGGTAGACGGTGAAGAAGACCACGCACACGATGCCGACGGTCGGTGAGACGAAGAACCCGACGATGGAGGCGACCCCCGCGCCGATGAAGGCGCCAACCATTGGGATCAGGTCGGTCAGGGCCACGATCAGGGCGAGCGCCAGGGCGTACGGGACCCTCATCAGGACCAGGAAGAAGAACGTCGTGACTCCGGCGATCAACGAGATGATCAGGTTTCCCCCGACGTAGCCGCCGATGCTGTCGACGATCTGGTCGCCGAGCAGGCTCGCGCGGGTCCGGCGGGACCGGGGGACGAGACGGTAGGCCATCTTCTTGAGCGAGTTCAGCGAGCCCAGGAAGTAGAGCGTCAGGACCAGCACCGTCAGCGCGTTGAAGACCGCCCCGATGATCACCTGGCCGAAGCCGAGCACGCCGCCGAACATCTGGCTGCCGAAGTCGCCGCTCGTCACGTACTGCTGGAGCTTGTCCAGGATCTGGAACCGCTGGTCCAGGTCGCGGATCAGCGGGTTGTCCTGCAGTTCCCGGACGTACTGCGGGACCTTCTGCACGAAGTCGGTCGACTGGGCGGTCAGCGGCGGCACGACGGCCAGCCCGAAGGCGGTGAAGACCGCGATGACGCCCAGGAAGACCACCGTGATCGCGGCCAGACGGGGAAGGCCGCGCTCCTGCAGGCCCTCGACGGCCGGGTTCAGGCCGATGGCCAGGAAGAGGGAGACGACGATGAGGATCAGCACCGAGCTCGCGCCCACGACGGCCTGCACCAGCCACCAGGCGGTGAGCACGCCGAGGGCGGCGGTGAAGCCGAAGACGAACGGATTGCCGCTCATCGGCCTGCCCGGCCTACCGAAGGGGAGGTCGGAAGCGAGGCTCTCGGCCGCCGGTACGGCGCTGCTCCTGGATTCCCGGGCCCCGGGAGGGCGCATGGGGCCCGCAGAGGTGAGGATCGGCTCGGCCTCGGGGACGTCGGGGGTCACGGAGGCGACGGAGGCGATGGTGGAGGCGGTGGGGGTTGCGGGGGCCGAGCCGGTCGGCGAGGGGGCGATGCCGGGCGGGGCCGGCGGCGTTCGCGGTGTTTCGCCGTGCTCGTCGGTGGTGGGTTCGGGCACATCGGGCAAGTGCCCGTTATGCCGCTAAATAGTCTGCTTTGGGATGATGGCCATGGGTGTTCACCGGGCTGTGTCGCCGTTGACCGGCGCCGGACAGGCCGGCGTCACCGCTCGCCGTACCGGCGCGGGATGGGGAGCCTGGTCGTGGCAGTGAGTCGGAGCGGCGCTGGGGTGGGGCCTGTCCTGGTCGTCGGGGAGCGGGGTGGTGTTGGGAGGAAGGCCTGTCTAGTCGTGGGGAGCGGCGGTTGGGGGTGAGTGGTCCGGCCATGGGGGAATGAGGAAGGGGCGTCAGGTCAGGTTGACGTACTGGCGGGGGCGCAGAGCGTGGCTTCGCAGCGCGGCCAGGGCGGCGGCGCGGCCCGCGGGGGTGAGCTTGCCCCCCACCCTGAGGCCGAAGGCGTCCAGGCGCTGTCCGAGCTCCGCCAGCGAGGCGTCGACCTCGGCGGTCTGCCACTCCTCGCAGTCGATCACCGCTGCGACGTGCTCACGGTCGGCGGGAGAGCCGTCCGCGAGCAGCATCAGCGCGACCTCCCTGGCGGAGGCCCTGAACTCGTGTTCTCCCGACGCCGGAGCCAGCAGCGCGGCGGACGCGGTCTCCCAGAGCAGGTCGGGATCCTCCAGCAGGCGCTGCCCTGCCGAGGTGGTCACCAGCCGCCTGCCCGCGCGGCGTAGCGCGCCCATCTGGGTCTGGGCGACCTCGCGGGCCGCGGCCAGCTCGGCGGCGCTCCAGGTGCTCTCCGCGAGCACGGAGCGGGCCAGGTTGTGACGCTGGGTCAGCGGGATGCCGCCGGGCATCCTGCCCACCCTCAGCAGCCACCGCAGTGCCTCGAGGTGATCTTCGGCGGGAGCCGGGATCGGGGCGTGCAGGCACACCTCGAAGGGCTGCGCGAGCTCGCGCCACGCCGTACCCCTGCCGAGCACCCAGCGGTTGAGCCGCTCGCCCTGGACCCGGTGGAGCCAGTTGTCGCCGCCGAGCTCGGGGCGGGGCGTGGTGAGCCAGTGACGGGTCAGCGCGCCCCGTTCCTGTGAGTCAGGGGCCAGCTCGCCCGAGACGATGGCGAGCTCGAGCGCGGCTGAGCACGCGCCGTGCGCGCCCAGCTCCTCCGGCCCCATGATCGAGCTCCACCGCAGCTCGGGGACGTCGGGAGGGAGCACGCCGGTCGCGCTCAGCGCGCTCTGGTAGGCGGCCATTCCGGCGTCCTCGCCCGCACGGGTGTAGGTGCGCAGGATCCTGGTGGTCGTCGAGGAGGTACAGAGCGTGGCATAACGCTCGAGACCGCCGAGACGCAGCAGGCGGCCCAGCGCGCGGGCGATCGCCGCGCGGTCACCGCCGACCTTGGTCGGCAGTGTGTACCAGAGGAACTCGCACACGTTGAGCTCGGTGATCGTCTCCAGCGGCTCGCCGCCGGTCAGCCAGTCGATCGCGCTCCGTGCGTGCTCGGCGTAGTCGGGCTCGGACCGCTCCAGCTCGGAGAGGAGCGCGGCCACGTCCGGTGCAGGCATGCTTCGAAGTCTGCCGTATACGGGCCTGCCCTGACGATGAACGTGACGTAATGGATCGTGCACGTCGCCTACCCTAGGAAATCAGTGCCAAGCGGATCATGTGCGGAACGCTCAGATCCACCCGTTCTTGAAGAGCATGCGGGAATTCCACTCCGCGTAGGGGATGATCTCGGCGGTCAGCACCGGGTAGAGCCACCAGAAGTTGATGAGCGCGAGCACCGTGAACCCACCGACGACCGCGGAGCCGACGATTCGCCGCGACGACGTGGCGTCGGCCGGGCCGATGATGAGCCCGGCGGCGAGGGTGAGCGCGAGGATCATGAACGGGACCATGGGGATGGCGTAGAACATGAACATGGTGCGGTGGTCGGCGATGGCCCAGTAGAACCAGGGCAGCCAGCCCGCGACGTAGCCGAGCAGGACGGCTCCGGCGCGCCAGTCGCGGGTGGCGACGTACCAGGCGATCATGGCGATGAGGGCGGCGAGCGCGCCGTACCAGATGACCGGGGTGCCGACGCCGAGGACGGCCTGGGAGCAGGTCTCGGCGCCGCAGGCGTTCTTCGGGCTCTCGTAGAAGAACGCGACCGGGCGTAGCAGCAGTGGCCAGCTCCACGGCTCCGACTGGTAGTTGTGCGGGGTCGACAGGCCGGTGTGGAAGCTCAGGACCTGGAAGTGATAGTTCAGCCATGACCTGAAGGAGTCGAAGACGAAGAAGGCCGGGCCCTGGGAGGTCGCCTGGGCCCAGTTGCGGCCCCAGCCGGTCGCGCTGATGAACCAGCCGGTCCACGAGACGATGTAGGTCAGCGCGGGGATCGCCCCCATCGCGGCCAGTGCGGTCGGCAGGTCCTTGCCGAAGGCCCCGCTGTACGGCCTGCGCAGGCCGACGGCGCGACGGGCTCCCGCGTCCCAGAGGAGGGACATCAGGGCGAAGGCGATCAGGAAGAACACCCCGGACCACTTGACCGCGCAGGCCGCGCCCAGGCACAGCCCGGCCGCGACCCGCCA
>NZ_JBFBCE010000075.1:0-45928 GCF_040689595.1 Streptosporangium sp. NPDC051023
CCTCGGTGTGCAGGGCGAAGATCGTCTGGAACAGCGGGGTCCTGCTGGCGTCGCGGGGGGCGCCCCGCCCGCCCCGGCCCCCGGCGCGGCGCCCCCCCCCCGCGCGGGTGAGGCGCGGGCCGGAGCTCCCGGGCGGGAGAGGCCACAGGGCCGGAGAGGCACAAGCCCCGGAGAATCACGGAGCCGAGGAGGAGGGCGGACGGAAAGACAGGAGAGGGGGAGGCGGGACGGAAAGCCGGGAAGGGATCAGGCCCAGAGCTGGCCCTCGAGGCGCTCCTCCGCCTCGTCGAGGGTGCCCTCGTAGGCTCCGGTCGACAGGTACTTCCAGCCGCCGTCCGCCACCACGAACACGATGTCGGCGCGCTCACCCGCCTTGACGGCCTTGGTCGCCATGCCGAGTGCCGCGTGCAGGGCGGCCCCCGTCGAGACACCGGCGAAGATGCCCTCGGTGGACAGCAGCTCCCTCGTCCGCCGCAGCGCGTCTCCGGAGGAGACCGAGTAGCGGGTGGTCAGGACCTCGGGGTCGTAGAGCTCCGGGATGAAGCCCTCGTCCACGTTGCGCAGGCCGTAGACCAGCTCGCCGTAACGGGGCTCGGCGGCCACGATCTTCACGTCCGGGACGCGCTCGCGCAGGAAGCGGCCGACGCCCATCAGGGTTCCGGTCGTGCCCAGGCCCGCGACGAAGTGGGTCACGGAGGGCAGGTCCTCCAGGATCTCCGGGCCCGTCGTCTCGTAGTGGGAACGCCAGTTGGCCGGGTTGCCGTACTGGTAGAGCATCACCCAGTCGGGGTTTTCCGCCGCCAGGCCCTTGGCGACCCGTACGGCCTCGTTGGAGCCACCGGCCGCCGGGGAGGAGATGATCTCCGCTCCCCACATCCGCAGCAGCTGGCGGCGCTCCTCCGAGGTGTTCTCCGGCATCACACAGATCAGCTTGTAGCCCTTGAGCCGGGCGGACATCGCCAGTGAGATGCCCGTGTTGCCGCTGGTGGGTTCGAGGATCGTGCAGCCGGGCCGCAGCAGCCCGTCCTTCTCCGCCTGCTCGATCATCCAGAGCGCCGGGCGGTCCTTGATCGAGCCCGTCGGGTTGCGGTCTTCGAGCTTGGCCCAGATCCGCACGTCCGCTGAGGGGGAAAGGCGGGGGAGGCCGACCAGGGGGGTACGGCCAACCGAGTCGATCAGTGAGTCAAAGCGCATGGTGTAGGGCTTCCGCCTCGTGTTAACAAACAAGAAACATCGGCGTGAGCCACCGCCCGGTCCGGCGGTGGCTCATACGTCGCTAGCGGGAGCCGCCGGCCACGGCGGGCAGAACGGTGACCGTGTCGCCATCGCTGAGCGGGGTCTCCAGGCCGCCCAGGAAACGGACGTCCTCGTCGTTGAGGTAGACGTTCACGAAACGGCGCAGCGCGCCCTTGTCGATCAGGCGGTCCTTCAGCCCGGGGTGCCGGGCGTCCAGGTCGCCGATCAGCTCCTCCAGCGTGGCGCCCTTGGCGTCAACGGCCTTGGCACCGTCGGTGTAGGTGCGCAGGATGGTGGGAATGCGAACCTCGATGGCCATCGCGGGTCAATCTCCTTGTGTCGTCATGCTGTCGTCAGGGGTGTGCCGTCCACCGGATCGGAACACCGGCGGGCACGGGGGGATTCCGGAAGGGATTCCAGAGCTGCCGGTCAGCGACAGTCGTAGACGACGTCGGAAGGAGTGTGCGCGAACAGGAAGTTCTGCACGGGCGCGAGACCCACGCGCCGGACCCACGCACCGGGACGTGAGAGCACGACGTCCTCCAGGCTCGGGTCAGCGGTCATCATGACGACCAGTCTACCCAAAGGGGTCTTCTCCCTCACGGCCGTATCGCCCTCTGGGACGTCGGTCACCCGGAAACGCCCCGGACGACCACCGTCAGGCCCCTGGATATCGGTCACCCGGAGACGACCGTGACCTCTTCCTCGCTCACCACGCCGTCGAGGATGCGGTACGACCGAAACTCGGCCTCCTCCCCCAGTTCCTCGCGGGTGGAGACCAGCACGTAGTGGGCGTTCGGCTCGGAGGCGTAGCTGATGTCGGTGCGCGAGGGATAGGCCTCCGTCGCGGTGTGGGAGTGGTAGATGACCACCGGCTCCTCGTCGCGGTCGTCCATCTCGCGCCAGACGCGCAGCTGCTCCAGCGAGTCGAAGCGGTAGAACGTCGGCGACCGTTCGGCGTTCTCCATCGCGACGAACCGCTCCGGGGAGTCGGAGCCGATCGGTCCGGCGATCACGCCGCAGGCCTCGTCAGGGTGGTCGGCCCGGGCGTGCGCGATGATCTTGTCAACCAGTTCCCTGGAGATCGTGAGCATGTCTGGAAGTTACCAAAGGGCACGGACCAGGGTGTCCTGGAGGTAGGTCAGCCAGTCGTAGGTGACGAACGCCGGGTAGCGTGGGTCGTCCTCCGTCATCCCGGCGATCTCGTCGTGAACCTCCTCGGTCACCTCAAGACGGATGCCGAGTGCCAGCCGTACGTCGTTCAGCGCGCGCATCCACGCCTGCGCCTGCTCGCGGGTGAGCTCGACCCTGCCGGGCTCCGCGCTGTCGAGCATGGTCTGCGCGTCGGCCCGCTTGCCGTCGCGCAGGGTGGCCTCGGTGTAGCGGCGGAACTCGGCGGACTGCTCCGCGTCCTCGTAGGCCGAGGGGAAGAGCCTGGCCAGGACGGGATCGGCGGACTGCTCGGAGGGGCCGATGCCCAGCGCGCGCTCCAGCGGGTCGTCCCCGGTCTCCCCCGGCTCGATCAGGCCCAGGATCTGGGAGACCAGCGAACGCAGGATGGAGACCTCCGCGGCGTCGAAGACGGTGATGACACTGCCTCCGTGGCCCCGCCTGAACCCCGAACTCACCGCTCGCTCACCACTCCCGCTCGTCTCCCCGCTGTCTCTTCCGCACGCCCCACGCCGTGCCGGGCCCCGCACCCTAACGGACCTCACCCCGTGTCAGATCTCGCACCCCGCGCCGCGACGGTGCCCGGCGCCGCCACGGCCCGTGCCGTACGGGTGCCCTCGATCACGAATCCTGCTGCAGGGTGGCCCACAACCCGTAGGAATGCATGATCTGCACGTCGCGCTCCATCTCCTCGCGCGTGCCGCTCGACACCACCGCCTTGCCCTTGCGGTGCACGTCCAGCATCAGTTTCTCCGCTTTCTCCTTCGAGTAGCCGAAGACGGACTGGAAGACGTACGTGACATAGGACATCAGGTTGACCGGGTCATTCCAGACAATCGTCAACCACGGCAGATCGGGCCGCACGTCGATTGACGGACGCTCGACCTCCATTGGAGCGGTGCTACCCACATACACCAGTCTGCCCTACCGCGGGCTTAGTCTTCGACTCGTGACGATGAGCATGAGCAGGGCGTTGCTGACAGATCACTATGAGCTGACAATGCTGCAGGCGGCGCTGCGCAGCGGAGTCGCGTCACGTCGCGCGGTGTTCGAGGTGTTCGCCAGGCATCTGCCCGAGGGGCGACGGTACGGGGTGGTCGCGGGCACCGGGCGGCTGCTGGAGGCACTGCGCGACTTCCGGTTCGGCGCGGAGGAACTGGCCTTCCTCAGCGAGAACCAGGTGGTCGACGCCCGCACCCTGGAGTTCCTCTCCGGCTACCGGTTCTCCGGCGACGTGTACGGCTACCGCGAGGGCGAGTGCTACTTCCCCGGCTCCCCCATCATCACCGTCGAAGGCACGTTCGCCGAAGCCGTACTGCTGGAGACGGTGATCCTGTCGGTCCTCAACCACGACTGCGCGATCGCCGGGGCGGCCTCCCGCATGGTCCACGCCGCCGGATCCAGGCCGATCATCGAGATGGGCTCGCGGCGCACCCACGAGATGGCCGCGGTGGCCGCCGCGCGGGCCGCCTACCTGTGCGGGTTCGCCTCGACCTCCAACCTGATGGCGAGCCACATGTACGGCGTGCCGACCGCGGGGACCGCGGCTCACGCGTTCACGCTGCTGCACGACTCGGAGGAGGAGGCGTTCCAGGCGCAGATCGACTCCCTCGGCGCGGGCACCACCCTGCTGGTCGACACCTACGACGTGGCGGAGGCCGTACGAACCGCCGTCGAGCTGGCGGGCGCCGACCTGGGCGCGGTCCGCCTCGACTCGGGCGACCTGGCGGAGGTCGCCCACGCGGTCCGCGGGCAGCTCGACGCGCTGGGCGCCCACAAGACCCGGATCATCGTCACCAGCGACCTGGACGAGTACACCATCGCGGCGCTGGCCGCCGCCCCCGTCGACGGTTACGGCGTCGGCACCTCGCTGGTCACCGGCTCGGGGGCGCCGACCGCGGCGCTGGTCTACAAGCTCGTCGCCCGGGAGGACGCGGAGGGGATCGTGCGTCCCGTGGCGAAGAAGTCGGTTGGCAAGCCCAGCCGGGGCGGGCGCAAGCACGCCTTCCGGCGGCTCGACACCTCGGGAACGGCCGCCGCCGAGCTCGTCACCGTCTCCGGAGACCGGCCCGCCGACAGCCGCCCGCTCCAGGCCGAGCTGGTGCGCGGCGGGGAGATCGTCGGCTGGGAGGAGCTGGACGCCGCCCGCGAACGGCACCGGCAGGCCGTCGCCGAGTTGCCGTCGACGGCCCGCCAGCTGGCCCGGGGCTACGAGGCCATCCCGACCGTGTTCGACTAGGTTGTGCCCGGGCCTGTAACCAGTCCTTGGCCGTGCTTGACTAGCCATATGGCAACCGCGCTGATCATCGTCGATGTCCAGAACGACTTCTGCGAGGGCGGCAGCCTGCCGGTCGGCGGCGGCGCGGAGGTCGCCGCCGCCATCTCCCGGTACGCCGCCTCGCATGACTACGACCACGTCGTGGCCACCCGTGATTTCCACGTGGATCCCGGCACCCACTTCGCGGACGCACCCGACTATGTGGACTCCTGGCCCGCCCACTGCGTGGCCGGAACCGGGGGCGCGGACTTCCATCCCGCCTTCGACACCGCCAAGGTCGAGGAGGTCTTCAGCAAGGGCGCCAACACCGCCGCCTACAGCGGTTTCGAGGGCAGCTCGCCCGACGGCACGAGCCTGGCCGACTGGCTCACGGAACGGCGGGTCGAGGCGGTCGACGTCGTCGGCATCGCCACCGACCACTGCGTGCGCGCCACCGCCCTGGACGCGGTCGGCAACGGCCTGGCCGTACGGGTGCTGCTGGACCTGACCGCGGGAGTGGCCAGGCAGACGACAGAGGCGGCGCTGGCCGAACTGAAGGCCTCGGGGGCCGTCCTGACCGGCGAACCGGTGATCCGCTCCTGACCCCGTCCCGCCCCGCGCCCGGCGATCCCCCGCCCGGCGGGGCGCCGAAGGTGCTGCGGACCCCACAGGCGGGTCATGAGACGCCCAAAGCGGCCACCACGTGACGCGACAGGAGTATCACGGAGAGTCGTAATCCTCTGACCTCTGGTGGTGATCCCACATGCTCGTGCTCGGTCTCTCGTGGCTGGTTCTGGCCCCGCTTGGCCTGTGGCTGTTGATGCGGGGACGGGGTTCGGCCCGGCTGGGCGCCGCGTTCGCGCTGGTCGGCCTTGAGGCGACCACGTTCTGGGTCAACGGCTCGGCTCTGGCCAGGCCGTCGATTCCGATCGCCCTGCCCGCAACCCCGCCCGCAACCCCGCCCGCTGCCCCCTCCCCTGCGCTCTCCTCGTCCCCGTTCCCCGCGCCGTCCGCCCGGCTCTCCCCCACGCTGTCCCCGACCCCGTTCCCCGCGCCGCCGGGACGCCCGCCTCTGTCCCCCGCCCCGGTTCCCCTCCCGTCGGCGGCCACGCTCAGGACACCGTCCGTCCCCGAGGCAAGGCCCGGCGACACCGGGCGGCCACCGCGCCGTACGGCGGGCAGGCACGGCACACAGCGGGCCGGGAAAGCCCCGAGGAACACCGCGCCCTCGTCGGCCAAGGGGCCCGGCAGGACGGAAGCCCGCTGCCCGACCCTGGTCAGTGTGATCGCTGGGTGGCCCAGTGGCGGATCTTGTCAATCCTCTCCTGAACCTGCTCGGCGGTCGCCTGCGCGATAGCGGGACCGCCGCAGGCCCGGCGGAGCTCGGCGTGGATGACGCCGTGGGGCTGGCCGGTGCGGTGGTTCCACGCGCCGACCAGACCGTTGAGCTCCTTGCGGAGGTTGGCGATGAGCTCGTGCGGGCTGAGCTGGGGCTCCTTCGGCTCCGGGTTGTTCCGCTTGGCCTTGAGCTGGTCGGACTGGCGCTTGCTCAGCAGGGTCCGCACCTGGTCGGGTTCCAGCAGGCCGGGCAGTCCGAGGAAGTCCTCCTCCTCCGGCGAGCCCGGCTCGGCGGCGGTGCCGAACTCGCCGCCGTCGAACAGGACGCGGTCGAAGGTGGCGACCGCCTCCAGCGTCTCGAACGGCAGCTCGTCGCCGACGACGTCGGGATTGTCCTTCTTGCGCTGGGCGTCTTCGAGCAGGAAGTCGTCCAGGCCCTCCTCGGGCAGCTTGCGGTCGAGCACGTGGTCGCGCTCGGCCTCCATCTCCCCGGCCAGCCCCATCAGAGTCGGCACCGAAGGCAGGAAGACCGACGCCATCTCCCCGCGCTTGCGGGCGCGCACGAAACGGCCGACGGCCTGCGCGAAGAACAGCGGCGTCGAGGTGCTCGTGGCGTAGACGCCGACCGCGAGGCGCGGGATGTCGACGCCCTCCGAGACCATCCGGACCGCGACCAGCCAGCGGTCCTGGGACGCGGAGAACTGTTTGATCTTCTTGGACGCCTCGGGGTCATCGGAGAGCACGACCGTGGCGCCCTCTCCGGTGATCGCGCGGATGTGCTTGGCGTAGGCGCGGGCCGTCTCGTGGTCGGTGGCGATGACCAGGCCGCCCGCGTCGGGCACGCCCCTGCGCACCTCGGTCAGCCGCCTGTCGGCCGCCTGGAGCACCTGCCGGATCCAGTCGCCCTTGGGGTCGAGCGCGGCCTTCCACGCCTGGCCGAGCTGGTCCTTGGTGAGCGGTGTGCCCAGCGTCGCGGCGATCTCGTCGCCCGCGCGGGTCCGCCAGCGCATCTCGCCCGCGTAGGCCAGGAAGATCACCGGCCGGACGACGCCGTCCGCCAGGGCCGGGCCGTACCCGTAGGAGTAGTCGGAGACGCTGCGCCGGATGCCCTCGCCGTCCTCGGCGTAGGTGACGAAGGGGATCGGGTTGACATCGGACCGAAAGGGCGTGCCCGTCAGCGCCAGGCGCCGGGCGGCGGGCTCGAACGCCTCGCGAACCCCGTCACCCCAGGACTTCGCGTCGCCCGCGTGGTGGATCTCGTCGAAGATGACCAGGGTCTTGCGCGCCTCGGTCCTGGCGCGGTGCAGCGCCGGGTGCATCGAGATCTGGGCGTAGGTGACGGCGACCCCGACGTAGTCGCGGGAGGTCGCGCCCTGGCTGTTCTTGAACTCGGGGTCGATGGCGATGCCGACCCTGGAGGCGGCGTCGGCCCACTGCTGCTTGAGATGCTCGGTGGGTGTGACGATCGTCACAGACCGGATGATCCCTCGTGACAGCAGATCGCTGACGATGCGCAGGGCGAAGGTCGTCTTGCCCGCGCCCGGCGTCGCGACCGCGAGAAAGTCACGTGGCTCACGCCTGGAGTACAGGTCAAACGCCTCCTGCTGCCACGCGCGCAGCTTCGGCGCGGTGCCCCAGGCGGCACGGTCCGGAAACGAGGGGGACAGGTGGGAGGCGGCGAAAGTGCTCACAGTGTCATCAGCGTAATCGCCGTCACCGTCAGGACGTGCCGATCGGACGAGATCCTCGTCAAGGTCGCCTCCGCGTGCTAGGGGCCTCCACATTCGCGTACGGCTTCGCCCCCCGGCCGCCTCCCTCCGCCTCACGACGCCCCGTCACAGGCGCCAACCGGGCGCGCCCCCACCCCCCGCAACGCCCGGCCCGGTGGATCTTCGCGGTCATGACCTAGCGAATCCCGGCGATCACCGTGTCGATCGTCGTGCGGAGGCGAGGATCGTCCGGCTGAGCCACACCGACCACGACGACCGGCTTTTTCCCCGCGCCGGTGAGCAGGACCAGCCTGAGGTACGCGGGACGGTTGACCACGTCGCGGTACTCGGCTCGCAGGGAACGGCTGTGCCCGCTCCGCCCGCCGACGGTGATCGCCTTGTCGTCCACGACCTTGATCTCGTCACCGTGGAGCAGGAGCCGTCCGTACAGGTCCGCCAGTTCGGCCGTCGTCCCGCGCAGGTCGGTCACCGGCTCGGCGGGCCCCGTCATCACCGTCACCACTCCTTCTCCGCCCGCTATGGTGGTGAACCCGGTGACCGGAGGCACCGCGCCGACCCGCCAGCCCGCGGGCAGCGGATACCCGATGCCGGTGGCGGGGTCGCTCACCCTGGCGGGCCTGGAGTCACTCACCGCCCGGCGCGGAACCTGTTGCAGCAGCAGCGGGGGCAGCAGGACGGCGACTCCGAAGCCGATCGCGAGGCCGACCGCGGCGGCGACCAGCCCGACGAGCAGGCGCCGCAGGCGTCCCGCGGCGCGGCGAGGAGGTGGCGCCGTGGGCGCGCCGTACCAACGGGCCGAAGGCGGGAGTTCGTCCTGCGTCGAGTCGTCGTCGTTGAGCGGCCAGGGCTTGTGAACCTCCCACACGGACTCCTCTGGCCATATCTGCTCCTCGTCCCGTCTCGCCCTCCCTGAGGGCCGCGTCCCGCGTCGTCCCGCTCGCCCGCGTTTCCAGATCTCCCAGGGCCGGTGGTCCTCCCCTCGGAACTCCTCGGACGTCCACCCCTGCCGACCATCGTCAGCCGGTGCCTCGGAAACCCAGCCGGAGCGGTCACCGCCGTCCGCCGGGCCCACGGGTGCCGCCTCCCGGTCGGCCGTCTCGTCCGCGGGATCTCCCGAGGCGCGCTCCCAGAGGCCGGTGCCGTCCCCGGAACCGTCCGGAGCCCCCTCCGCAGGGCGCTCTGCGGCAGGGTCCGCCGAAGCGCCCACGGACTCCTCCCACGCCTTTTGCCGAGGACCGGTCTCCTGCCCGGCCGTCTCCCAGAGAGAGGCCCGGTGCTGGCCGCGTGGACGTCTCTCCGGCGGCCACGGCCGGCGCCCGTCGTCGAGCGGTTCCCTGGGGGACCACACCAGGCGGTCCTCGTCATGGCCGGAATCCCCGGACCGCTCAGACTCCCCGGGCCTGCCGGGGCTCCACGCTCCTCCCGGATCCCGCGTCCCGGTGCCGCCACTTGCCTGGACCTCCGGCTCTCCCGTCGGGTCACCGCCCCGAGCAGGCTCTCCTGTCAGGCCGTCGTCCCGAGCGGGCTCTCCTGGCCGCCACGGCCGCAGCCCGCCGTCCACCTCCGTATCGCCGCCGGACGGCGAAGCGCCCGCGCCCAGCGAGTTCTCCTCACCGTCCACGCCCGGCAGGTCCTCCTCATCGGAGGGCACCGGCTCCTCCCCCAGAGGGACGGGATCATAGAAGGGAGCAGCGTATGGAGGAGCCTTGGCCCGGGACGAAGGCTCCCCGTAGGGCGCGGTCCTGCGACGCCCGTGACGTGCGCGCGCGGGCCTCGCAGCCGGGGCGTAGGGCGTGCCGACGCCGTCGTCCCCTGCGGGGTCGTCAGGCGGCCAGGCCCGGCGATCGCCATCGTGGCCGGCTTCCTGAGACGGCCACACCTGGCGAGGTCGTTCGTCCACGACGCCTGCCCTCCCAGTGGTCACGGTCCTACCGTCCTACCATGCCCGCCCGGCCACGGTCCGGCTATAGGTGATCGTCGTTACCGAAGGGACGAATGAGTCAGGCCGCCTCTCTCATCCGGCCGGCGACGACCACTCCCAGCGCCCCGATCACCGCCATCAGGACGGCGATCGTGGTGTAGCCGGTGGCGATGTCGTCGTGACCGATCACGTTGATGAGGGCTCCGCCGAAGCCGATCGTGAGCGCGCTGCCCAGCGTGTCGACGACCTGGAGGGCGGCGGAGTTGGCCCCCTGCTCCGCGTCCGGCGACTGGCGCATCGCGGTGATGTTGACACTGGTCATGCCGATGCCCATGCCGAATCCCGCGACCACCCAGGCGGGCACGGTGACCCAGCCGGTGACTCCCGGCACGAGCGCGAGCAGCGTGAGCAGGACACCGACGGTGACCGAGACGGCGCCGAGCCGTACCAGCCGGGGACGGTCGAAGTCACGCCGGGTCTGCAGGTAGGAACCGGTCGTCCAGCCGAGCGCGCCGATGGTGAGCGCGACCCCGCCCTCGATGACCGAGAAGCCTCGCACCTGGGTGAGCAGCAGCGGGATGAACGCGTTGATCCCGAAGAAGGCCGAAGAGAGCACACCACGCATCATGATCGTGGTCGGCAGGCCCCTACCGAACAGGAGCGCCCTTGACGGCAGCAGCCTGGGCAGGCCCGCGACCAGGACGACGAGCCCGGCCACGGTGGCGATCCAGCCGGGCACCGGGGCTGTGTGCAGCCGGTCGACGCCGTACAGGAGCGCCCCCGCGCCGATCGCGGTGGCCGCCGCCGCCAGGGTCATCGCCAGCGGCCTTGACCGAGCCCCCGCGGCCCCCGCGGCCCCCGCGGCCCCCGCGGGCGCCACCTCCGTCCCGGGCTCGTCCGGGGAGCCGCTTCCGCCGTCCGGAGAGCCGCTTCCCCGCGCGGTCCCGGACGCCTCCAGGGACACGCCGGGCACCTCGTGAAAGGCGGACTCGGGCGCGTCCTGGGACACGCTCTCCGGGGCGGCGGCCCGGTCCTCGCGCAGGCGTAGCGCGGGCAGGAGCATCACCAGGGCGGGGATCACCAGCGGCACGATGCCGTAGAAGACCCACCGCCATCCGGCCGTCTGGGCGATGAGCCCGCCGAGCCCCGGCCCGACCAGGGCGGGCAGCACCCAGGCCGCCGACAGGGCGGCGAAAACCCTGGGCCTGGCCACTGGTTCGTACACGCGCGCGATCATCACGTAGATCGCCACAATGATCGCGCCACCGCCGAACCCCTGTACGGCCCGCGCCACGATGAACAGTTCCTTGGAAACGGCGGCGCCCGCGACGGCCATGCCGACCACGAACAGGCCGACGCCGAGCAGGAACGGCCAGGCGTGCCCTCGCCGGTCTGACCAAAGCCCGGCGACGACGTTGGCGAACAGGCCCGCGATGAGGAAGGCGGAGAAGCTCATGCCGTACAGGTCGAGCGCGTCGAGGTCCTCGGAGACCGCCGGCATCACCGCACCGATGGACATGCCCTCGAAAGCGATCAGTGTGACGACGAGCAGGATGCCGAAGGTTGCCGTGCGGTAATTCGGACCGAAGATTCGGGGAGGCTGGTACGGAGCGTCAAGCGTCTTCGGTACTGTCACCCGTCAAGGGTAGTGTCCGTTCCCACGCCTCGGTAAAGCGCCCACATCTCATGCATCCTGAGCGCCTGCCCCGCGGTGAACTCCGACATGCAGCGGTCCTGGCCGTAGTCCATGAAGTTGTGGATCGGGTCGGCTCCTCCCCCCTTGCAGGTGTCCTTGCGCGCGGGACAGCCCTCGGTCGGCAGTCCCTCCGGCGGGGTGTCCGCGACCGCGTCGCCAGGCGGCTCGCAGCCGTTCTCGAAGGTGTGCAGCAGGCCCAGCCAGTGGCCGATCTCGTGGACGGCGGTGAACCCCCGGTCGAAGTTCCGCAGCGATCCGCCGGGCAGCGTCCGCCAGTCGACGACCACGCCGTCGAGCTGGGGCTCGTTCCGGTACCAGTAGGGATAGGTCGAGTAGCCGAGCACCAGCTCGCCGAGTTGGGCGACGTAGAGGTTGAGGGTCTCGGGACCACCCTTGCGCGCCTGCTTGATCGAACGCTCGAAACCGAGCGGGTTGCGGAACCAGGTCGGGTTCTCGATCCTGGTGATCCCGTCGAGACGGAACCGGACCCCGGTGTCGGCTCCGCCGTACTGGCCGCCGTACGCGCCGTTGAGCGCGGCGACCTGGGCGTTCACCGCGCTGTCCTGCGCCCCCAGGACGCCCTCGGTGAAGACGTGCACCCAGGTGGGGACGGTGATGGGCGTCGTGGGCCCGCGCCGCGCCCTCGACCGGCGCACCCCGAGGTCGGCGAGCATCTCCGCGACCTGTGCCCGGCCCGGGGCGTACGGCTCGGCCCCACGCTCCGGCGTCGCGCCGCCCCGTCCAAGCGACGCGGCCTGTCCAGACGACACGCCCCGTCCACGCCAAGCACCGCCCCGTACAGGCGTCGCGCGGCCCCGCCTGGATGACGCGATCCCGCGCCCCCGCGCTGCCACTCCCTGCGGCACGGCCCGCGCCCCCGCGTGGCACCCGGAGAGTCCGGTCGAAACTGCCGCCGAGGCGGGGAGAGCAGGCAGGGCACCCGCTGTGAACAGGCACGCCGAAACGACGGCGATCGCACGCCGAGCCATGCACTCCCCCGAGGTGTCACGTTCGCTGGCTGTCAGCCGGCCCCCGGCGACACCCCGACCGTAACCTCATCGGCGGCGATCACCCATGAACAACACTCACTCGTTCTTGTTGTCGTCCCCGCCCTTGGGGAGCCCCTCGTAGATCTCCTTGCACTCGGGGCAGACCGGGAACTTCTGGGGGTCCCGGTTCGGCACCCAGACCTTGCCACAGAGCGCGCGCACCGGGGTGCCGGTGAACGCGCTCTCCATGATCTTGTCTTTCTCGACGTAGTGGGCGAACCGCTCATGGTCGCCGTCACCGTGCGAGAGGTCGGGGCGGATGTCGCTCTCAGGGAGAATCTTCGTGCTCACCCTGACGATTTTATGCCCGCGACACCACGGGTTCGGATCCGGCGCGCGCCGATGTCCCGAACCCGGCCGTCAGACCGGGCGCGTCCCCGGACCAGGCCCGCGGCCGGCTCGGCGGCGAGCGGTCCTGCTTAGACGCCGAGACCAGCCTCGACGGCCCGGGAACGGGTACGGCTCCCGCCGAGCGATGGCGGGAGCCGTACCTGAGAGGGCGGGATCACCCGATGTGAATCGGAGCGTCCTCAGACTTGCGGCCTGCCTTGACGAACAGCGCGAGCACGGCGGCGAGGATCGCGACGCCCGTGCTGACCATGAAGCCGAGGTGCATGCCGTCCAGGAAGGACAGGTGCGAGACCTTGGCCATGGCCTGCACGAGCGGCTCGGGCACGCCCGGCATCATCTGGGAGGTCGGCGCCCCGCCGAACGTCGCCAGCTGCTGCAGCCCGTCGGCCTGCTTTGCGGGAAGTTCGGGGAGCTTGGCCTGCGCCCAGTGGCCGGGGAAGACGTCCGCGACCCTCGCGGAGACGATCGCGCCGAGGATGGCCGTGCCGAGCGCGCCGCCGACCTGCATGGCCGACTGCTGGACGCCGCCCGCGACGCCGCTGAGGTCCTCGGGCGCGTTGCCGACGATGATCTCGGTGGCGCCGACGAAGACCGGCGAGAGACCGAAGGCGAGCAGGGCGAACGGGATCCCGCTGTCCATGAACGTCGCGTCGAGACTGAGCCGGGACATCAGGAACATCGCCAGCGCGGTGATCAGCATGCCGCCCGCGACCGTGACCTTGGTGCCGAACTTGCCGATGAGTACGGCGGCCAGTGGCGAGGCGACGATCATGCCCGCGCTCATCGGCAGCATTCGCAGGCCCGACTCCAGGGGTGACAGGCCATGCACGCCCTGGAAGAAGAACGTGAGGAAGAACATCGCGCCGAACATGGAGAACGCGACGAGCATCATCAGGCCGGTGCCGATGGAGACCGACGTGTTGCCGAAGAGGCTGAGCGGCAGGAGCGGCTCGGCCGAATAGCTCTGCCACCACACGAACAACGCCCCGACGACCACGGCCGCGGCCAGGAAGCCGATGGTCAGCGGGTCGCCCCAGCCCCACTCGGGAGCCTTGATGATCGCCCAGACCAGGGCGAACATCGCGACGGACAGCAGTACGACCCCCAGCCAGTCGACCTTCGACAGGCTCCTCGCCCTGCTCTCGGTGAGCACCCACAGGCCCATAGCCAGGGCGACGACGCCGACGGGGACGTTGATGAAGAAGACAGACTGCCAGCTCACGTTCTCGACCAGCAGGCCGCCGACGATCGGGCCCGCGGCGCTGGACAGGCCGATGATGCCACCCCAGGCACCCATCGCCATCTTCAGCCGCTCACCGGGGAAGGCGACCCGCAGCAGCGCGAGGGCGGCGGGCTGCAGCAGGGCGCCGAACAGGCCCTGGAGCACACGCAGCCCGATCAGCACCCCGACCGAGGAGCTGAGGCCGATCGCGAGCGAGCTGAGCGCGAAGCCCGCGACTCCGATGAGGAAGATCCGCTTGTGTCCGAACAGGTCACCGAGCTTCCCCGCGGTGATCAGGAACACGGCGAGCGCGAGCAGGTAACCGCTGGTCACCCACTGCAGGTCGGAGAGAGAGGCCTTGAGGTCCTGAGCGATCACCGGATTGGCGATGGAGACGACGGTGCCGTCGAGCATCACCATGATCACGCCAAGTGATACCGACAGGAGGGTGAGCCAGGGGTGCCCCTGCTTCGCCGTGTCCGGATGCGACGGTGGTGGTGCGGCCACCGTCTTGGCTTGTGCCATGGAAGGGGTCCCCTCGTGAGTTCTTCGCCCCCGCTTGAGTCGCTTGAGGCGTCAACTCACGGTAATTTATGACAGTTGCTGACAAGTGACAAATTCTTGCATGCGGCACCCCATGACTTATGGCAGACTGTGAACAATACGTTCCGGAGAGGTGACACGCATGGGTCAGTTCGGCCTACGCGAGCGGAAGAAGCAGAAGACCCGGCTTGCGCTGATCGACGCCGCCCTCGACCTGTTCGCCGAGCAGGGTTACGAGGCCACGACCGTTGACCAGATCGCGGCCGCGGCGGACATCTCGCCTCGCACGTTCTTCCGCTATTTCGCGACCAAGGAGGACGTCGCCCTCTCGCTGCCCCTCGACGGCCAGGAGGTCATGCTCGCCGAGCTGGCCGCCCGCCCGCCCGAGGAGCCCCCGTTCACCGCGCTCGGTCACGCCATGCGTGCGGTGGTCACCATGCTAGGGGAGGGGGATCTCGCCGACACGACCAGGTTCCTCAAGGCGCGCGAGCTGATCGAGAACACCCCGGCGCTCTTCGCCGGGAGCATGCGCCGGATGATGGGCAACGAGCAGCGGCTGGTCGCGGAGATCGCCCGGCGCGAGGGCGTGGACCACGACGACCTGCTGGCGCACTTCGTCGTCGCGCTGTTCACCTCGGTGGCCAGGACGGGCTTCGAGCAGTGCCGAGTGACCGGCGTCCACGCGATCGACGCCATCGCGCACCGCCTCGAGGCGGTGCTGTCACTGGCCGAGGATTCGCTGCGCCCCGGCTGGGATCGCCCCGGCACCCGCCCCGACGCCCCCGCCCGTTCCGGCGCCCCTGCCCCCGCCCGTCCCGACGCCCGCCCCGGCCCCGCCTTTCAGTTCATCGACGGATCGTCGGGACAGGTCGCCACGTAGGCGAGCTCGTCGGGCTGGCGGCGGAGCACCGCCCGCCACAGTGATCCGGGGTCGTGATAGAAGGTGTCGCCCGGCTCGGAGTCCACGACGTACCACGCGCCCTGGCCGATCTCGGCCTCCAGCTGTCCCGCCGACCATCCGGCGTATCCCGCGAAAATCCGCATCTGGGCGATCTCCCCGGCGAGGATCTCAGGCGGGGCGTCGAGATCGACGGTGCCGAGCCTGGAGACCGCCGCGATGCCCGTGTGCAGCCGCCGCCAGCCGAGGGGTTCCTGCCCGCTCGGGACCGCGGCCAGAGCCAGGGCGCTGTCGGTCTGCACCGGCCCTCCCTGGAACAGCACGGACGGGCCGGTCACCATGGCGTCCCAGGTGGGCAGCACCTGCGTCACCGAGATGTCGCTGGGCCGATTGAGCACCACGCCCAGAGTGCCGCCGTCGAGGTCGTGCTCCAGGACGAGGACCACGCTCCTCCGGAAGTTGGGGTCGTCGAGCTGCGGCGTCGCCACCAGCAGGCCACCGACGTAGATCGCCTCCGCCATGTCTCCATCATGATGGGTGAAAGGCGTGTCGTGCTGCGCTACCTCCAGTCCAGATCTTCTGAATCTCACACTGCGTTACATAAAGCAGTCAAATGGGAACTCTACGTATAGATCGCTAAATGGGGGATTAATGAGGCAGGTCGGCCAGCTGACCGCGATGACACCCGCGGCGTTCTTCGCCCTGGCCTTCCTGGCCATGGCGGCCACCGTCTCCCCGGCCCAGGTGGACGTCACGGTCTCGCCTGTCTCCTGCCGGACCGGCAAGGCCACGGTCACACTGTCGGCGGGGGAAGGGCTCGACCATGAGACGGGATTCAGCGTCCACCGGGACGGGCGGGCCGTGCACGAGGGCAAAATCGGCCCCGGAAAGAACCGCACGGTAACCGTCCGCGTCCCACCGGGCCACTCGGCCAGGATCGCGGTGAACGTCGAGGGACAGGACGAGACCAGCAGGACCGTCAGGTCCTCGTGCGAGAGGCGGCGGCCCCGCGCGACGGCTCCGGAGCCGCTACGGCCCCGGAGCCTTGGCTGTCACGCCTCGGTCATGCCGCTGCGCGCCCTGCCACCCGCGGACTCGCGCACGGCCGCCGCGACGGTGCCGGCCACGTCCGCGTGGAACACGCTGGGGATGATGTAGTTCGGGCCGAGCTCCTCGGGGGTGACCACGGCGGCCAGCGCCCTGGCCGCCGCCAGCAGCATCTCCTGGGTCACCACGCTGGCCTGCGCGTCGAGCAGGCCGCGGAAGACGCCGGGGAAGGCGAGCACGTTGTTGATCTGGTTCGGGTAGTCGGAACGGCCCGTGGCGACCACGGCCGCGTGCTCGCGCGCGTCGTCGGGCGAGACCTCGGGCTCCGGGTTGGCCAGGGCGAAGACCACCGCGCCGTCGGCCATCGTCGCGATGTCGTCGCCGTTGAGGATGCCGGGAGCGGAGACGCCGATGAACACGTCGGCGCCCTTGACCGCGCCGCGCAGGTCACCGGCGTAGCCCTCGGCGTTGGTGTGGTCGGCGATCCACCTGAGCGAGTCGTCCAGGTCGTCACGTCCGCTGTGCACCGCGCCCAGATAGTCGCAGACGATCACGTTGTGGGCGCCGGCCGCGAGCAGCAGGCGCAGCACGGCCGTACCGGCCGCACCGGCCCCGGCGAGGGCGATGCGGACCTCGCCCAGCTCCTTGCCGACCACGCGCAGCGCGTTGGTGAGCGCGGCGAGCACGCAGATCGCGGTGCCGTGCTGGTCGTCGTGGAAGACCGGGATGTCCAGCAGCTCACGCAAGCGCCGCTCGACCTCGAAACAGCGCGGCGCGGAGATGTCCTCCAGGTTGATGCCGCCAAAGCCGGGGGCCATGACCTGGACGGTCCGCACGATCTCGTCGACATCCTGGGTGTCGAGACAGATCGGCCAGGCGTCGATGTCGGCGAAGCGCTTGAAGAGCGCCGCCTTGCCCTCCATGACGGGGAGCGCGGCGGCGGGGCCGATGTTGCCGAGGCCGAGCACCGCGGAGCCATCGGTGACCACGGCGACGCTGTTGCGCTTGATGGTCAGCCGCCTGGCGTCCTCGGGGTTGCGCGCGATGGCCATGGAGACCCGGGCGACACCGGGCGTGTAGGCCATGGACAGCTCGTCACGGTTGCGCAGCGGCACCTTCGACTTCATCTCGATCTTGCCGCCGAGGTGCATGAGGAAGGTGCGGTCGGAGACCTTGTGGATGACGACGCCTTCCACGGCCTCCAGCTTGTCGACGATCGCCTGGGCGTGGTCGGTGTCACGCGCGGCACAGGTGACGTCGATGCGCAGGGTTTCGTGCCCGGCGGTGGTGACGTCGAGGGCGGTGACCACACCTCCGGCGGACTCTACGGCGTGGGTGAGCTGGCTGACGGCCTTGCCCCCCGCGGGCACCTCAAGGCGCACGGTAATGGAGTAAGACACGCTCGGCACGGTGGCCACAGTCATCCGCTCCTTTGCGACCGGACTGGTTGGAGTCCCTCCATCGTGCCACCAACCGGCGGGTGTCCGCGCCGACCTGAGTCAGCTCAGAGCTGTCGATGCGGTCACAATCAGCTCGACGCATGTGTCGACGGGAAGGCTCGTGCTGTCCAGCACCAGGTGGTAGAGGGTCGGGGAGGCCGGGTCCGCGCGGTAGAAGTGGCGGACGTAGGCGCCCCGCGCCCGGTCGTTGTCCTCGATGAGCCTGCGCGCCTCGCGCTCGGTCACCCCGGTCAGGGTCGCGGTCTGGATCACCCTGCGGCTCAGCGGGGCGTCGAGCCGCACGTGCAACGCGCCGGGGTGGTCGGCCAGCACGAGCGCGGCCGCCCTGCCGAGGATCACGCCGCCCTGGCCCCGGGCGACCTGTCTGATCACCCGTTCGGTGTGGGCGACGAAGTCCTCGGCGGGCAGAGGCATGGATCCGGGGATGTATATGTCCAGGCCGCCGAAGCTCGCCGTCGGCAGCCGCATGGCTCCGGACAGCAACCTGCCGAGCCCGTGTTCGGCCCGGTCGTCGTGGACGAGCGCGTCCTCAAGGCTGCAGCCGAGCTCGACGGCCACCGCGCTGGGGATGGCCCGGTCCAGGAAGGGCACTCCCAGGCGTCCGGCGACCGCCGGGCCGATCACGCTGCCGGCGGTGCCGTACGTCGCTGAGATGGTGACGACCCGCATGTCCTGTTCATGCCCGGAACGCATGGCTTTTCACGCGCCGAGGACCGGGGGTCTCCCCGCGGGGACGGGGTTCTCAGAACAGCGCGCTGGCCAGGTTCCTGCGAGCCCTGCCGAGCGACGGGTCGTCGACGGGAAGCGTCTCGAACAGGCCGAGCAGGTGCACCCTGGCCCGGTCGCGCTCCTCGCCTGAGGTCCGCCGCACGACCGCGATGAGCCGGTCGAAGGCGGTGTCCACGTCACCCGAGAGCATCTCGAAGTCGGCGGCCAGGAGCTGGGCCTCGATGTCCGCCGGGTCGGCGAGGCGGCTCTGCACGTCGGCGGGGTCGACGTCCTGAGTGCGCCGGATCAGGCCGAGCCCCGCGAGGCCGAGCTTGGCGTCCTCGTTGTTCGGGGAACGTGCCAGCAGTCGCTCGTAGGCGGCGACTGCGGCGTCGAGGTCACCGGCGTCGATCGCCTGCTCGGCGGCGAGCAGGTCCGGGTCCGCCGGAGGCTCCGCGGGCCGCTCCTCAGCCGTGGCGCCCTCGGGAACCGGGGGGAGGTACTGGGCCAGGGCCTCCATGAGCTGCGAGAGCCAGTCGCGCAGCTGTGCCTCCGTGGCGATGCCGGGGACGACGGCCACCGGCTGGCCCTGGAAGATGGCGTAAAGGGCGGGCACGTTCTGCACCCGGAGTGCCTGCGCGATCTGCTGGCTGACCTCGACGTCCACCCTGGCCAGGGTCCACCGGCCCGCGTTCTCCGCGGCCAGCTTCTCCAGCAGCTGGCTGTACTCCCTCGCCTGCTCGGCCCTGGTCACCGTGAGCTCCAGCAGCACGAGGCTGTTCATGGAGCGTTCGACGACCTCCGTCGCGAAGTTGGCGTCGTCCACGTCAATGACCGGCGCCGGGACGCCGCCGGTCTCCTGGGCGGTGGCCTCCCGGCGCGCCTGCGCCTCTAGCGCCTGCTTGCGCGCGCCGAGGTCGACGGCACCGTAGAGCGATCCTGCTCGATTGAAGTCCGCTGGGCTCATACTCCAATCCTGCCGCATCCCGGCGGCTGCGCAGACTCAGCACCCTTCCGCCGGAGCCGTACGGCCCCGCCTCCGCAAGGCGCGGGCGGGCGCCGTGACCCCGGCGGGCGGGCGGATGGACCCGGAGCCTAGAAGCGGGCGGGCTCGGTGTAGACGCCCCACACGCCGCGCAGCGCGTCGCAGATCTCGCCGAGGGTCGCCTCGGCACGGGCCGCGTCGAGCATGGACGGGATCAGGTTGCCCTCCCCCTTGGCGACCTCGACCAGCACCGCCAGCGTGCGCTCGACGGCCTGCTCGTCGCGGGCCGCCCTCCGCTCGGAGAGGGCGCGGTTCTGCTCACGCTCGACCTCGTGGCTGACCCTGAGGATCTCCAGCGGCTCGTCGATGGAGCTCGGGTGGCAGTTCACCCCGACGATCCGCTTCTCGCCCTTCTCCAGCTTGCGCTGGTAGTCGAAGGCGGCCTCGGCGATCTCGGACATGAACCAGCCGTCCTCGATGCCGCGCAGGATGCCCGAGGTCATCGACCCGTCGGTCCCCATGTCCCGGATCTTCGAGAAGATCGCCTCGGCCTCGGCCTCGATCCGGTCGGTCAGCGCCTCCACGTACCAGGATCCGCCCAGCGGGTCGGCCACGTTGACGACCTCGGTCTCCTCCATGATCACCTGCTGGGTGCGCAGTGCGATCTCGGCGGCCTTCTCCGAGGGCAGTGCCAGGACCTCGTCCAGCGCGTTGGTGTGCAGCGAGTTGGTGCCGCCGAGCACAGCGGAGAGCGCCTCGACGGCGGTGCGCACCACGTTGTTGTACGGCTGCTGCGCCGTCAGCGAGACGCCCGCCGTCTGGGTGTGGAAGCGCAGCCACTGGGCCTTGTCCGTCTTGGCCCCGTAGACGTCGCGCAGCCACCGCGCCCAGATCCGCCTCGCGGCCCTGAACTTGGCGATCTCCTCGAAGAAGTCGATGTGCGCGTCGAAGAAGAAGGACAGACCGGGCGCGAAGACGTCGACGTCCAGTCCGCGGGAGAGCCCGAGCTCAACGTAGCCGAACCCGTCGGCCAGGGTGAACGCCAGCTCCTGCGCGGCCGTGGAACCGGCCTCGCGGATGTGGTAGCCGGAAACGCTGAGCGGCTTGTAGGCCGGGATGTCCGTGCTGCAGAACTCCATCAGGTCGCCGATCAGCCGCAGATGCGGCTCGGGGGCGAACAGCCACTCCTTCTGCGCGATGTACTCCTTGAAGATGTCGGTCTGGAGCGTCCCGTTGAGCTTGCCCGCGGGCACTCCCTGTCGCTCGGCCGCGACGACGTACATGCAGAAGATCGGCACGGCCGGGCCGCTGATCGTCATCGAGGTGGTGATGTCGCCGAGCGGGATGCCCTCGAAGAGCAGGTCCATGTCCAGCGCGGAGTCGATGGCGACGCCGCAGTGACCGACCTCACCGAGCGAGCGCGGGTCGTCGGAGTCGCGGCCCATCAGCGTCGGCATGTCGAAGGCGACGCTCAGGCCGCCGCCGCCCGCGCCGAGGATCATCTTGTAACGCTCGTTGGTCTGCCTGGCGTTGCCGAACCCGGCGAACTGCCGGATGGTCCACGCCTTCCCTCGGTATCCGGTCGGGTGCAGACCCCGGGTGAAGGGGTACTCCCCCGGCCAGCCGATCCGCTCGAAGCGCGAGTCCTCTCCCGCGGGCCCGTAAACGGGCGCCACGTCGAGGCCGGAAAGCGTCCGGAACTCGGAATCGCGCTTGGCTGCTTTGTCGAAGCGCGCCTGCCAGCGCGCCCGCCCCGCCTCGATCTCCTCGGCGTCCATATAGCCAACTCCCTTTAACGGCCCGTGTACGGCTCGGCTTCTCGTACGGCTTGTGGCCTCAGAAAGATACTAGGACGTCCTACTAATTTTTGGCCAGGTTTCCCCCGGATCACCGCGTCGAGCGATCAGCCCTCGAAGTCCCCCGCGGCCACCCTGATGGTCCTGAGCAGGCCGAACATCTGCTCCAGCTCCGCCTCGCCGTACATGGTCATGGCGAAGCCCGCCCCCATCAGGTCGTTCGTGGCCTCGCTCACGACACTCCGCCCCTGGTTGGTGATCTCCGCCAGCACCCCGCGACCGTCATTGGGGTTGCGCATACGGCGGACCAGACCGGCGCGCTCCAGGCGGTCGACGGTGTTCGTCACGCTCGTGGGATGCACCATCAGGCGCTCACCGATCCTGGACAGCGGCAACGCGCCCGACTTGCTGAAGGTGAGCAGGACCAGCGCCTCGTAGCGGGCGAAGGTCAAGTCATACGGCTTAAGGAGCGTGTCCAGTTGCGAGAGCAGGATCTGGTGCGCTCTCATGATCGACGTGACGGCGGCCATCGCCGAGGACTGCCCGAAGTGAATGCGCCACGTCTCCGCGGCGCGCTGGATGGGGTCGAACGGCAAATTCAGCTGACCTGTAGCCACAGGGCTACGGTAGCGCGGCCTCATCCCAGTTCGCCCATATACGTAGAGTAACCGGACTGATGGCTTCACCAAGAACCCGGGCGTCAAACGTCACGCTCGGTTATGGTTCCCACATCGAATGGTGAGGGCGTGGCCAAGAGGTCGCGTGCGCTCGGTGCGGTCTGCGGGGGACGCGGGCCGGACCGGTGGCCGAGGGGACCGGCCACCGCACATTCACAGCACTGGGGGGTGCTTGATGAACGACAACTCGACGGCGTTCAGACGCCGTGTGATTTTTGGCACGCGCTCGGGCTCGACCGGCACGGCGTGGATTCGTTCCACGCGTGGCGGTGCGTGAGCACAGGGGCGTTTCACGCGAGGAACTCCAGCAGAGCGCATTGGTGGCGGTCGCCGTCCTGCTCGTGCTCGGCGTGGTCGCGGCGTGGAGCGTCCTCATTCCCGGCGTCAGCGCGTGGGAGAACATCATCGTCGCGGTGATCGGCTCGTTGCGGCTCACCGGGCCCGTCGCCGCCGCCTTCGCCGCCTGGGTCGCGGTGCGCAGACGGCGCGGGACGGGACGGCGGTCGCTGACCACCTGGCAGGCGGTGCGCGCGCCGCTGGCCATCCTGGTGGTCGTAACCGGCTCCTTCACCGCGACGGTGCTGGTCCTTGCGGTCAGGACGATGCTCACCGAGCAGGTGGGGCGGCTGCTGCCCAGCGGCCTGGTCATGGGGGTCGCGGGTCTGACCCTGTACGTCACCATCGGCTGGGTGACCGGGTGGCTGCTGCCGTGGACGATCACTCCGGTGCTCGCCGGACTCGGCTGCTATGGCCTGTTCACCTGGCTGGCGCGGGGAGAGACCTGGGCCGACCGGCTCGCTCCCACCACGCGGGAGCCGTACGACGTGTTCCGGGGGTTGAGCTCGACGGCCTTCACCGACCAGACGCTCTGGCTGCTGGGGGTCAGCGCCGCGCTGCTACTCGGCTGGGCCGCGCTGGTGACGCGCCAGGCACTGGTGCTGGCCGGGGCACTGCTTGCGGTGCTGGCCGCGGGCACCGGAATGGCCAGGCTGCTCAGCGAGCCATCGACGATCTCCGCCCAGCGGGTGGTCTACAGCTGCCAGGAGTGGCCGATCACGGTCTGTGTGCACCCGGGGATGCGGACGGGGCTGCCCGAGCTCGGCTCGGCGTTCGTCAAGATCGCATCCCGTCTGGCGGGGACGCCGGGCGAGTTCTCCCGTCTCGAACAGCGTCCCCGCAGTGACGACGCGTCCCTTCCCTCGGGCGCGATCCCGATCCATGTGGACGACCTGTCGAGCGGGTTCGCCGACGAGGCGGCCGACGAGTTCGTCGAGAGTCTGGCCCAGGAGTGCGACGGCACCCCGGCGGGCGGGTACCGCGACATCGTGATCGCGTGGCTGCGCGGCAAGCCGCTGCCCAGCGGCCCGCTTCCCGAGCACCAGTACGCCGCCGCCTGGTTCTCCGGTCTGACGGAGAGCCAGCGGCGCGAGTGGCTGCGGCTGTACTACGCCGACTTCGCGGCGTGCAGGCTGCAGAGCGGTCACTTCGGCGCCCAGGCGGAACAGGCCACTCAGATCACACAGACCACGCAGACCGGTCAGCCCGGCCAGCTCGATCAGCTTGATCAGCTTGATCAGCCCAGCCAGACCGGTCAGCTTGATCAGCCCGGCCAGCTCGACCAGCCCGGCTGGACCGATCGGCTCGACCGGACCGGTCAAACAAGCCGGACCGGTCAGACGGGCCCGCTCACGCGGCAGGACCGGCCTCGCCGGGCGGACCAGGTACGGCACGCGGGCCGGGCAGGACGGGCGGCGCGGACCGGCCGGGTGACGCGACCGAATCAGGAGGGCCCCGTGGGGCGGGAAGATCCGGCCGGACCGGAGAACCCGGGCGACCTCGACAAGGGGCCGGCCTACCTCGATGGCCTGAGCGGCCCTCCCAGGAGCCGCTGAGCCTCGGGGACCCCGGCCCGTCCCCCGGCGCGCACCGCCGCCACCTGTCCCCCGGTCCGCCGACGGGCCGTGAAAGGACCGGTCCGTCGAACGGCCGGCGGAGCGGTTCGCCGAACGGCCGGCGGAGCGGTCCCCGCCGGGGAGAGTCGGAAAGAAGGGCGGAAAACCGCCTCGGCGGAAGCGACAAGATCGGCATAGGCTCGAACGTGGGAACGCGGCCCCCGCTCGATGTGAGAACGCGGCCACCGAGGGAAGGAAATCGCCGTGAATGCCCCCATGGAAGCGCCGCCGGAGGCGATGCCCGTCCCCCGGCGGAAAGGCTGGCGCCTGCTCGCAGGGCTGCTCGTCGTCGTGGTCCTCCTCGTCGTCGGCGCTCGTCTCGCCTGGTCGTGGCTGAACCCGTTCGGCGAGAACACGGTCGACCGCAGCCAGCCCGTGCTGCTGGAGTCCATCCACAACCTCAGCCGCTTCGAGGCGGCAACCGGTAACTTCCAGGTCGTCGTGGACCTGGAGAAGGACGCCGCCTTCCTGCCCGACGCCATCAAGGGAAGCCGCACTCTCTTCGTCGGCGCGGGCGGAGTGGACGCCTACGTCGACTTCGGCGGCCTCACCACGGGCGCGCTGACCGTCTCACCCGACCGCAAGGAGGTCACGGTGAGGCTGCCCCACGCCCAGTTGGAGAAGCCCAACCTCGACAACAAGCGCTCCTACGTCTACGCCCAGCAGCGCGGTCTCTTCGACCGGGTCCAGGACTTCCTGTCCTCCTCCCCCGGCGACCAGCAGGAGCTCTACGTGCTGGCCGAGAAGAAGATCGCCGAGGCGGCGCAGGGCAGCGACCTCCTCAGCCGCGCCGACCAGAACACCAAGACCATGCTGCAGGGCATGCTGAACGGCCTCGGCTTCGACAAGGTCACCGTCAAGTTCGCCGACCAGCCCTGACCTCCCACCGGCCTCCTGCCTCCCCGGGCCGCCGGTCGTTCAGTTGCCGTCGGCGGCCGCCAGCAGTTCGTCGGCGGCCCGGTAGGGGTCGAGGCCCTCCTCAAGGACGCGGCAGGCCAGAGCGTCCAGACGCAGGTCGCCGTGAAGGTCGGCGAAGCGGGAGCGAAGGGCGGTCAGGGCGATCGCCTCGATCTCGTCGCGAGCCCTGACATGGCGCCTGCGGGCCAGCTCACCTGACTTCTCCAGGTGGGCCCAGTGCGCGTCGAGGGCGTCCACCAAATCCTCGGACCCCTCGCCACGGTAGGCGACGGTCGGCACGATCGGCGGCTTCCAGTCGCGCTCGACCAGGGCGATCATGTTGCGAAGCTCCCTGATGGCCGCCTGGGCGCCGTCGCGGTCGGCCTTGTTGACCACGAACACGTCCGCGATCTCCAGGATGCCCGCCTTGGCCGCCTGGACGCCGTCGCCCATCCCCGGGGCGAGCAACACGATGGTGGTGTCGGCGAGCGAGGCGATGTCGACCTCGGCCTGGCCCACCCCGACGGTCTCGATGAGGATGACCTCGCACCCGGCGGCCTCCAGGACACGCAGCGCCTGGGGAGTCGCCCATGACAGGCCTCCCAGGTGGCCGCGGCTGGCCATCGACCGGATGAACACCTCGGGGTCGGTCGCATGGTCCTGCATCCGCACCCGGTCACCGAGCAGCGCGCCGCCGGTGAACGGCGAGGAAGGGTCGACGGCGAGCACGCCGACCCTTTTGCCCTGCTTGCGGAATGCCTGGACCAGCATCCCGGTGGAGGTGGACTTGCCGACGCCGGGAGAACCGGTCAGCCCGATGATCCGGGCCCGGAGCGGGCGGTCCGCGCAGAGCCGGGTCATGATCTCCCTGAGCAGCGGCGAGCCGTTCTCCACCAGCGAGATCAGCCTGGCCACGGCGCGCGGCTGCCCGGCCCGCGCCCGCGCGACCAGATCGGCCACCCCGGCCGTCGAGGAGGGCGAGGAGAGCTCTGCCTCAGCGGCCTGAGGCCGCCCGTCCCGGGTGACCGGCCCTGAGTCGCGCACCGTCACGCCGAGGGAACGCGGATGATCAGGGCGTCGCCCTGGCCGCCTCCGCCGCACAGGCCCGCGGCGCCGAGCCCGCCGCCCCTGCGCCGGAGCTCGTGGGCGAGCGCCAGAACGATGCGGGCGCCGGAGGCGCCGATCGGGTGGCCGACGGCGATGCCGCCGCCGTTGACGTTGACCTTGTCGAGCGGGACGCCGAGCTCCTTGACCGACTGGAGGACGACCTGGGCGAAGGCCTCGTTGATCTCCAGCAAATCGAGATCGTCGGCCGAGAGGCCCTGCTTGCCGAGGGCGTGCTTGATGGCGTTCGCGGGCTGGGACTGCAACGAGTTGTCGGGGCCCGCCACGTTGCCGTGCGCCCCGATCTCCGCCAGCCACTCCAGGCCGAGTTCCTCGGCCTTCGCCTTGGACATCACGACCACCGCGCAGGCGCCGTCCGAGATCTGCGAGGCAGACCCCGCGGTGATCGTGCCGTCCTTGCTGAACGCGGGCCGCAGCCGCCCGAGGGCCTCGACCGTGGTGTCCGCCCGCACGCCCTCGTCGGCGGAGAAGACCACCGGCTCTCCCTTACGCTGCGGGATCGACACCGGGACGATCTCGTCGTCGAGCACACCGTTCTTGATCGCGGCGGCGGCCAGCTCGTGGGAGCGGGCGGAGAACGCGTCCTGCTCCTCGCGGGTCAGGCCGAGGCGCGCGTTGTGGCGCTCGGTCGACTCGCCCATGGAGACCTGATCGTAGGCGTCGGTGAGGCCGTCGAAGGCCATCGAGTCCACGATGCCCGCGTCGCCGTACTTCACCCCCCTGCGCAGGCCTGGCAGCAGGTGCGGGGCGTTCGACATGGACTCCATACCTCCGGCGACCACGATGTCGAACTCACCCGCCCTGATGAGCTGATCGGCGAGGGCGATGGCGTCGAGGCCGGACAGGCAGACCTTGTTGATCGTCAACGACGGGACGGTCATCGGGACACCGGCCTTGACGGCCGCCTGGCGGGAGGGGATCTGACCCGCTCCGGCCTGGAGGACCTGACCCATGATCACATACTGTACGGCCTCTGGAGCGACACCGGAGCGCTCCAGAGCGGCCTTGATGGCGATGCCGCCGAGCTCGACGGCCGACAGGCCGGACAGTGAGCCGAGCAGCCGCCCAATGGGGGTGCGAGCTCCGGCGACAATGACGGAACCAGACATAAGCAGGGGCCTCCCTGGCAGGCTTGGGACGACTTTGCCACCATACCCATGGGTACCCAAGCAACCGCCATGGAGGTTGGTCATATGTTCATGCGCATCGATCATGTGGGAATCGCATGCCACGACCTGGAGGAGAAGATCGCTCTCTTCGAACGCACCTTCGAGCTCACGGTGGTGGCGCGCGAGGTCAACGAGGAGCAGGGCGTCAAGGAGGCGATGCTGCACATAGCGGACGGCAACGGAGGCGGGTCCTACATCCAGCTCCTCGAACCGCTCGGCCCCGACACACCGGTCGGCAAATTCCTGGCCAAGCGCGGTGAAGGGGTGCACCACGTCGCGTTCGGCGTTCCGGACGTCGCCGAGGCGATGCGGGAGATCGGCGATCGGGGGGTCAGGCTTCTCGACGAGCGGCCCCGGCACGGCACGATGGGCTCCTCGATCGCTTTCCTGCATCCGAAGGATGTCGGAGGAATGCTCACCGAACTTGTTCAGGCTCCAAAGCACTAAAGGCGCGCCATGTCAAATGTAAGAAACGTTCATACGTAACAAGTCACGCAGAAAGCCAGAGGAGACCGACAACTCGGCAACTCCAGAGTACGCTGGCCTACCACCGGACGTGTGGATCCCGCCACGGCTCCCGCCTCGGATGTCCGAAATCCCCCGTCCGGCCCGTGTAGCCGTCTCGACAACCCAGGATCGAGCCTCCATGCAGTCCGACATCGACGCCCAGCTCAACAATTTCTTCGAGGACACCCCCGCCCGGGAATTCGACGTGGTGCTCCGTGGCTATGACCGGCACCAGGTCCACGACCATCTCAAGCAAGTCGACAACGAACTGCGCCAGACCAGGGAACAGCTCCAGAGCCTGCAGCGGGATCTGTCCGACTCCCAGCGCCAGTTGCAGGAGCAGGAGCGCCCGACCTATTCGGGTCTCGGCGCGCGGATCGAGCAGCTCCTCCGTCTCGCCGAGGAGCAGGCGACCGAGCTGGTCCAAGCCGCCCGTTCAGAGGCCAACGAGATCAAGGCCGCGTCCAAGGTCGACGCCGCCGATCTGCGCGCCGCCGCCGAGAACGAAGCGGCGGAGAAGCGCGCCCTCGCCACCCGCGAGGCCGACGAGATGCGCACCACCGCGGAGCGGGAGGCCGAGGAGATCCGCTCGACCGCTCGCCGCGAGTCCGACGAGCTGACCGCGACCACCGAGCGCGAGGTCGCCAAGCTACGGGCGACCGCCGACCACGAGGTCGCGGAGAAGCGCGCGGACGCCGAGCGCGAGATCGCCAAGCTGCGCACGACCACCGAGCGCGAGGTCGCCCAGCTGCGCGCCTCGACCAAGCGCGAGCGCGACGAGATCCTCACCACCGCCAAGCGCCAGGCCGACGAGATGCGCGCCCAGGCCCAGCGGGTTCTTGAGGAGTCCGAGGCCAAGCGCGCCCAGGACGAGGCCGAGTTCGAGATCCAGCTCGCCGCCCGCCGCGAGGAGGCGGAGCGCCAGGAGGCAGAGCGTCACGCCACCGCGCAGGCCAACACCCAGAAGCTGGTCTCCGAGGCCGAGCAGCGCGCGGCCACCGCCGAACAGCGCGCGACCAAGGCGACCCAGCAGGCCGAGCAGACTCGCCGCGAGGCGGACACCCACGCCAAGCAGCTGCTCGCCAACGCGCGCAAGAACGCCGACCAGCTCGTGGCCGACGCCAAGGCGAGCGCCGAGTCGATCGTCTCCGAGGCCAAGTCCGAGGCCGAGCGGAGCCGCTCCGTGGCCCAGCGCCAGGTCGACGAGCTGACCCGCCAGCGCGACAGCATCACCAGCCACCTCGCGCAGCTGCGCCAGCTGCTCGGCGGCGCGCCGCTCCCGGCGGCGGAGCCGGAGCCCGCGATCACCGCGGCCCCGCCGAAGCCGGCGATCCCGGCCTCGAACGGCAGCGAGAAGCCGGTCACGGCCTCCGCGAAGGCTTCCAGCAAGGACGACGACGCGGAGTGGTGGCAGGAGTAGCGCCGGTTCACGGGGCGTTCTCGACGGCTACAAGAGAGTCTGGCGGCCTGGATGGTCGCTAGGCTCTCTTGTCACGTTCCCGCCGTCTCGTACGGCCTCGCGTCCCCCACCGCCAGGAGCAGCCGTGCCCGAAGCGTCCCAGACAGCCGACGTCGCCGAGACTCCAGCGCCCGCCCCTGATCCGTTCGCTCCGCCGAAGGCTCGTGCCGAGCCTGCGGCGCCGTACGGCGAGCCGGGCAAGCCCCTGACCAGGAACCCGTTCCTCGTGGGACTGACCGCGGGCCTGGGCCTGCTGACCGCGTGGGCGCTGGCCCAGGCCCTGATCACCGCGCGCAGCGTGATCGTGCTGATCGTGGTCGCGATGTTCCTGGCCGTCGGGCTCAACCCGGCCGTCGAGTCGTTGCAGCGGCGCCGGATGCCCCGCCGAGGGGCGATCTCGATCGTCTTCGGCGGGGTGATTCTGTTCTTCGTGCTCTTCGGCCTGGCGATCGTCCCACCGGTGAGCCGGGAGGCCGCCTCCTTCGTCAGCGCGGTGCCCGGATACGTCCAGGAACTGCTGGCCAATCCCACCCTCAAGGGGCTGGACAGCGACTACCAGATCCTCACCAGGATCGGTGACTACATCACCAGCGGCGGCCTCGCCCAGACCGTGGCCGGCGGCCTGGTCGGCGCGGGGGCCGTGGTGTTCAACGCGTTCTTCTCCGGGGTCACCCTGCTGGTGCTGACGCTGTACTTCCTCGGCTCGCTGCCCTCGATCAAGGAGTACCTCTTCAGGCTCGTGCCGAAGAGCCGCAGGGCGCGCTCCGAGGCACTCGGCGACGAGATTCTCGACGGCATCGGCGGCTACGTGGCCGGAAACCTGCTGATCTCGGTGATCGCCGGCGTCGTCACCTGGCTGTTCCTCGCGGTCCTGAACATGCAGTACGCCCTGGCCCTGGCCCTGGTCGTGGCGGTCGCCGACCTGATCCCGCTGGTCGGGGCGACGATCGGCGCCGCGCTGGTGACCCTGGTCGCGCTGCTGCAGTCGGGGACACTCGGCATCGCCTGCGGGATCTTCTTCCTGGTCTACCAGCAGGTCGAGAACTACCTGATCTACCCGCGCGTCATGAAGCGCTCCGTGGACGTGACACCGGCGGTCACCGTGATCGCCGCGCTGTTCGGCGGCACGCTGATGGGCATCGTGGGGGCGCTGCTGGCCATCCCGGTCGCCGCCGCGATCGCGCTGATCATCCGTGAGGTCGTGCTGCCCCGGCAAGCTCAGCTGTAAAACCGGCGACGGCGCGGTTGAACGCCTCTGGCTGTTCAAGGGCGCTCAGATGCCCGGCCTTCTCGATCACGGCGAGGCGTCCGTCGGGCACGGCTCCGACCATCGCCTCCGCGTCGGCGACCGGGGAGATCTCGTCCTCCTCGCCCACGATCACCAGGGCCGGGACCTTGAGCCCGCGCAGGGTGTCGAAGGAGTCGGGACGGCCTGCCATGGCCCGCTGGGCCCAGGCGGCCGCCTGCGGCGGCGCCGACTGGACCAGCCCGCGCACCCGGCCGAACACCATCGCCCTACGCTGCGCGGTCGTCCGCCCGACCAGCGCGGGCAGCATCTCCTCGACCAGGACGGACGACCCGCTGCCGAGCACCGCCGTGGCGACCCGCTCCCGGTTCGCCCTGGCCGCCTCGGTGTCCGCGCCCGCCTTGGTGTCGGCGAGGATCACCCCGAGCAGCCGGTCGGGGTGGCGCCTGCACATGGCCATCGTCACGTAACCGCCCATGGACTGACCGCCGACGACGGCCCTGTCGACCCCCTCACGGTCAAGCAGGCGCGCGACGTCGTCGGCCATCACGTCGACGGAGGGCTCGTCCTCACCGAGCGCCGAGCCGCCGAAGCCCCGCAGGTCGGGGGTGATGACCTTGCAGACCGCGGCGAGGCCCTCTCGCTGGGCCAGCCACATGGCCGACGACAGCGGAAAGGCGTGCAGGAGGACGAGCGGAAGCCCCTCGCCCGCTGACCGTGTGTACATGTGCACGCTGTCCACCGTAGTCCCGGGCCCGCGATCTGGCACCCCACGATGCGCGGCGGGTCGGACACCGAGAGGTCAGGCGCCGTCGACCTCCGACGGCAGCGGGTAGGCCGCCGGGTTGACCCGCCGGACGATCTCGTTGAGGACGATCCGTACGTACGGCTCGCCGACCCACAGGTGCTTGGCGCCCTCGACCCCGACGACCTCGGCCTGGGGCACCCTGGCGAACCGCGTCCTGGCCTCCTGGGGCCTCAGGTAGTCGTCGAACTCGGGGACCAGCGCCGTCACCGGACGGCCGAACGCCGCCCAGGCGTCGAGGTCGGCGTCGGTGGCCCGGTGCAGCGGCGGGGAAAGCAGGACGGCGCCCGTCACGAGCGGGTCGCGCCCCCACTTGAGCGCGATCTCGGTGCCGAAGGACCAGCCGACCAGCCACGAATGGGGCAGATCGTGGAAGTCGGCGTACTCCAGCGCCGCGGCGACGTCGAACCGCTCCTCCTCACCGCCGCCGAACGCGCCCTCCGAGGTGCCGCGCTCGGAGGAGGTGCCGCGCGTGTTGAACCGCAGCACCGCCAGATCCGCCAGCGCGGGCAGCCGGTTGGCGGCCTTGCGGTACAGGTGACTGTCCATCATGCCGCCGTGCGTCGGCAGCGGGTGCAGGCAGATCAGCGTGGCCACCGGCGGCTTGTCAGCGGGAAGGGCCAGCTCGCCGACGAGCTTCAGCCCGTCCCCGGTGTGCAGCTCGATCGGCTCCCTGCGCGCGGGCAGGACCGTCGAGGACCTGATCTCCATGTGTCTCCGTGTCTCCTCACTACCGCCGTCCGGACCCCTCCGGCCCGGCCTACCCGGTGCTCCGGGCCGCTCTCAGTACCTGCTCCGCCCCGGGCCGCGTCTGACCCGGTTGCGCCAGCACACGGTGTGCCAGTGCCTGCGCTCTTCCTCCCCGCCCGACCAGGCAGGCCAGCTCACCAGGTGCGGCAGGCCGGACCTGATCTCCTGGTCGCAGCCCGGACACCGGTAGACCTTGTCCGCGCCGGAGCCGGTGACCCGGCGCACGTGCCAGTCGCCGTCAGGCCACTCCTCGACCTGGTCGACACCGGGCACGGACCCGCCGACGGGACGTGCGGGGGCGGCCCGGCCGCCCCGGTCGAAAGGGTCGGCCCTTCGGGCTCTGCGGGGGCTCATGACAGGTCGCGGATGCTCCGCACCCCGGCCGTGACGAGCTGGTCGAGCAGCGGCGCGGGGGCGAAGGCCGGGTCACGATACTCGGCGTACAGGGCGCGCAGGCCGTCGCGGACGGTCTCAAGGCCCAGCGCGTCGAGCATCTCGAACGGGCCCGCCGGGTAGCCGCAACCGAGCTTCATGGCCGCGTCGATGGCCTCGATTCCCGCGTAGCCGGAGTCGTACATCCGCACGGCGTCGTTCAGGTACGGGTACAGGAGCGCGTCGACCACGAACTCGGCCCGGTCCTTGCAGTGCACCGGGGTACGGCCGATGATCCGGACCAGGCCCTCGACGGCGCGCGTCACGTCCGGCGAGGTGAGCACGGTCGAGGCGATCTCGGCGACCTTCTCCCCGACCAGGTGCAGGCCGACCAGACGCCCCGGGTGCGGGAGCTGCGCGGCCAGTTCGATCACCGGGTTGTGCGACAGCGCGACGACCACGTCCGCGTCGTCGGCGAGCCCCTCCTTGAAACCGGCGGCGCTGAGCTTGGCGGCGAACTCCTCCGCGCCCTCGCCGAGCACCGCGACCGAGCCGACCGAGGGCTTGCCGTCCGTGTGCGCGGGCGCGGGGCCGTCCCCGTCATAGAAGCCCGCACCCGCCTTACGGCCGAGCAGCCCCGCGGTGACCAGTTCCCGCAGGATCGGCGCGGGGGCGTGGCGGCGGTCACGGCTCTCCTGGAACAGCACGCACATCACCTCGTACGAGGTGTCCAGGCCGATCAGGTCCAGCAGCGCGAAGGGACCCATCGGCAGCCCGACGCCGAGTCTCATCGCCGCGTCGATGTCGTCGCGGGTGGCCAGGCCGTTCTCCAGCAGGACGGCGGCATGGTTGAGATAGGTCAGCAGCAGCCGGTTGACCACGAACCCGGCGCGGTCGCCGACGCTCACCGGCGTCTTGCCGAGCCTGCGCGCGAGGGCCGCGATCTCGTCCGCCAGGCCGTCCTCGGTGACCACCGTGTGGATCACCTCGACCAGTTTCATGATCGGCGCGGGATTGAAGAAGTGCATGCCGACGACCTGGCCCGGCCTCGTGGTGGTCGCGGCGATCTCGGTCACCGAGAGCGAGGAGGTGTTGGTCGCGAGCACCGCGGACGGCTTGCAGATCCGATCCAGGTCGGTGAAGAGGGTTCGCTTGAAGTCCATGACCTCGGGGATGGCCTCGACCACCAGGTCGGCGTCCGCGAGGTCGTCCAGCGAGGTGGTCAGGGTCACCCTGCCGAGGATCTCCGCCCGTTCGGCCTCGCTCAGCCTGCCCTTCGCCAGGGCCTTTCCGGTCGACCCCTCCAGGTGGCCTCGGCCACGCTCAAGCGCCGCGGGGTCGGCCTCGACGCCGACCACCGCGAGCCCGGCGCGGGCAAAGACCTCGGCGATCCCCGCCCCCATCGTGCCGAGCCCGACAACTCCGACCTTCTCAAAGCTGCGCGTCATGCCGCCAGTCTCCCAGAGGTGTCCGTCTCATCCCAAAACCAGCCCGGGCAATCGACAGCCGCGGGTCAAGGCGCCGTCCGCCTTCCGGACACTCTCGTCCGGCTCCCTCGTGAGCCGATTCGGGATCGGCGGCGGAGTCCTGGGACTAGTCTTGTGTGCCATGCGTCTGGTCATCGCGCGATGCAGCGTGGATTACGTGGGAAAGCTCACCGCTCATCTTCCGATGGCGCCCAGGCTCATCCTTATCAAAGCGGACAATTCGGTCTCCATTCACGCGGACGACCGGGCCTTCAAGCCACTGAACTGGATGAATCCGCCCTGCAAGCTCCGCGAGGAGGAGGGCACCTGGACGGTCACGCACGGCAAGACCGGCGAGAAGCTCGTCCTCACGATGGAGGAGATCCTCCACGACTCCAGCCATGAGCTGGGCGTCGATCCCGGGCTCGTCAAGGACGGTGTCGAGGCGCACCTGCAGGAGCTGCTGGCCGAGCACATCACCACGCTGGGCGCGGGCTGGACGCTGGTCCGCCGCGAGTACATGACGGCGATCGGCCCGGTGGACATCCTCTGCCGTGATCACACCGGCGCGTCGGTGGCCGTCGAGCTCAAGCGCAGGGCGGGCATCGACGCCGTTGAGCAGCTGACCCGCTATCTGGAGCTGATGAACCGCGATCCCCTGCTCGCCCCCGTCACCGGGATCCTGGCCGCCCAGGCCATCGTGCCGCAGGCCAGGACGCTGGCGGAGGACCGCGGCATCCGCTGCGTGACCCTCGACTACGACGAGCTGCGGGGCATCGAGCGCAACGACACTCTGTTCTGACGGAGGCGCGGGGGGTTCAACGGGAGCCCGGGTTTCAACGAGGGCGAGGGCGGGCCGGGAGGTCTTGTCCTTCGTTCGGAGGACAGGGACGTTCCACCGGTCGTGGGTGCTGCGCAAGCCGTACAGGGCCGACGCTTGAGGCATGAAGACAGCGGTGAAAGTACGCGGCCTGACCAAGCGGTACGGCGACGTACAGGCGGTCGGGGGCATCGACCTCGACATCGACGCCGGTGAGGTGTTCGCGATCCTCGGCCCCAATGGGGCGGGGAAGTCGACGACGGTGGAGATCCTGGAGGGGTTCCGGACCAGGGACGCCGGGGAGGTCAGCGTCCTGGGCCTCGACCCCGACAGGCCGACCCGCGAGTGGCGCTCACGGATCGGGGTCGTGCTGCAAACGGCGAACGACATGACCGAGGCGACGGTACGGGAGACCGTGCGGCACTTCGCGAGCTACTACCCGGTCTCGAACGACCCGGACCAGGTGATCGAGCAGGTCGGCCTGACGGACAAGGCGGACAAGCGGATCCGCCAGCTCTCCGGCGGCCAGCGGCGGCGGCTGGACGTGGCACTGGGCGTGATCGGCAACCCGGAGCTGCTCTTCCTCGATGAGCCGACCACCGGGTTCGACCCGGAGGCGCGGCGGCAGTTCTGGGACCTGATCCGGCATCTGGCGGACCAGGGGACCACGATCGTGCTGACCACCCACTACCTGGACGAGGTCGAGGCGCTGGCGAACCGGGTGACCGTGGTCGCGAAGGGCCGTGTGGTGGCCGAGGGCGAGCCCGCGACGCTGGGCGGCAGGGCGAACGCGAAGGCCAGGGTGAGCTGGTCGGACGAGGGCGAGCGCAAAACGCTGGAGACGGACACTCCGACCCGCGCCGTGCTGGAGCTGACCAGGCGGTTCGACGGTGAGGTTCCTGAGCTGACGGTGACCCGGCCAACCCTGGAGGAAATGTATCTCCAGCTCATCGAGGCTCCCGCCTGACCGTCGCCTCCCATCCCCCGTCGCTCCCGTCCGGAAAGCGGGCGCGCCGGGAACCGGTGATCACTCCGCACTGCCATCTACCGATCCCTTCGAGGTGATCCACTTCCATGAGCGAGACAACCACTCGATCTCCCGCCGCACCCGCGGTGTCCTGGCGGCCGTCCGCGATACAACTGGGGCTCTCACGGGCGGCCTTCGAGACCAAGCTGTTCTTCCGCGAGCGGGACGCGGTCATCTTCACCTTCTCCTTCCCGATCATCCTGCTGGCGATCTTCGGGTCGATCTTCGCGGGCGATCTGGAGGGGACGGGACTCAACGTCTCCCAGCTTTACGTGGCCGGGCTGATCGGCTCCGCGGCGATGACGGGCTTCCAGAATCTCGGCATCGACATCGCGATGGACCGCGACAACGGCACGCTCAAGCGGCTGGTGGGCACGCCGCTGCCACGCAGCTCCTATTTCGTCGGCAAGGCGCTCAACACTCTGTTCCTGTCCTTCTGCCAGGTGGTGATCCTCCTGGCCATCGGGGTGCTGGCATTCGGCCTGAAGCTTCCCTCCGAGGTCTCGACCTGGGTGACCTTCGTCTGGGTCTTCGTGCTCGGTGTGCTCGCCTCGGCGCTGCTCGGCGTCGCGATCAGCAGCCTGCCCCGCTCGGGCAAGAGCGCCACCGCGGTGATCACGCTCCCGTTCGTGGTGCTGCAGTTCGTCTCCGGGGTGTACATCCCCATCGGCCAGCTTCCCGGCTGGCTGGTGAACATCTCCTCGGTGTTCCCGCTGAAGTGGATGTGCCAGGGGTTCCGCTCGGTCTTCCTCGGTGACGCGGGCGCCACACTTGAGATCACGAAGTCGTACGAACTGGACCGGGTCGCCCTGGTCCTGGGAGCCTGGGTCGTCGGAGGACTGGTGCTGTGCCTGCTGACGTTCCGGTGGAAGAGCCGTCGCGACGGATGATCCCCGAAAACCGGCCCGGCCGGGCCGAGGACCCGGCTGGGCAGCATGTGTGGGAGTCGCTGGCGGTCTGGGAGATCCTGCTGGTCGTGGCGATCCTCCTGCCCGCCGTGTTCATCGTGTTCCACGACATCTCCGTGCCCGAGAAGGCCGTCGCGGCCGGTTGCCTGGTCGCCGTCCTGCCGCTCTACCTGCTGTTCGGCCGTCCGGCGATCGTGGCGGAGAACCGGCGGCGCGGGACGGTCTACATCGTGCTGTTGATCGTGCTGTTCGCCTGCTCCGCCTCCATCTCCTCGACCGCGACGTTCGCCCTGTTCGGGCTGTGCCCGCAGTGCTTCATGGTCTATCCGACCAAGGGCGCCATGATCCCGGTGATCGTGCTGAGCGTGGCCCACATCCCACGCCACCTGTTCCCCGGGGGCGGCCCCGACGGGTTCGAGTTCCTGACGGTCACCGTGATCGCGATCCTGTTCTCCGCGGTCTTCGGCCTGTGGATGGATCGCGTCGCCGCGCAGAGCATGGACCGGGCCGACCTCATCAGGGAGCTGGTCGACAGCCGGGCCGAGGTGTCCAGGCTGTCGGCCGAGCGGGGGGCGATGGCCGAGCGGGAACGGCTCGCCGGGGAGATCCACGACACCCTCGCCCAGGGCTTCACCAGCATCATCATGCTGCTCCAGGCCGCGCAGGCGCAGCCGGACCCGGGGCGTCACCTGGGGCTGGCCGTACAGACGGCGCGTGAGAACCTGGCCGAGGCCCGCGCGCTGGTGGCCGCGCTCAGTCCGGCCCCGCTGGACGGCTCGACCCTGGACGAGGCACTCGTACGGCTGGCCGACCGCCTCGGCGAGGAGACGGGGATCGCGGTGGCGTTCGCCGTCCACGGCGAGTCGCGCGCGCTGCAACCCGCCGTCGAGGTGGTGCTCATCCGCGCCGCCCAGGAGGCCCTGGCGAACGTGCGCAAGCACGCCGCCGCGGAACGGGTGGACATCTCGGCGGCCTACGGGCCGGGGAGGGTCGCGCTGGAGGTCCGCGACGACGGCGTGGGCTTCGGGCCGTCCGCCGCCGAGGGGTACGGTCTGCGTGGTATGCGCAGCCGGGTCGAGCAGGTCGGTGGCTCCCTGCGGGTGCGCAGCTCACGGGGGGCCGGGACCACGCTCACCGTCGAGGTCGCGGGATGAGCGCGGGAGACGTGCCCTCCCCGGGGGAGCCGGTCTCCGTGGCCCCGGGGGAAAGGCCCTTCTCTGCCTCGGACGCGGAGCCGCAGGCGGTCCCCGTCTCGGGGGAACGGCACGCCTACCACCGCATGAACGGCTGGGAGCGGCTGTATCTCCTTGATTTCGTGGTCTCCGTCGCCTTCGCCGCCTTCGACGACACGCTCACCCCCGTGTGGAAGGTCATCGTGCTGCTCCTGCTGAGCGGCTGCGCGATGGCCTACGTGTTCCTGGGCAGGCGCATTCCGGGCGAGGCCTACGGCACGACCAGGGGCCGGGTCTACATCGTGCTGTCGATCGTGCTCTTCACCCCGGCCTCCACCCTCTGCCCGCCCACCCGGTTCCTGCTGTTCGCCTTCGGACCGCAGTACTACATGTTGCTGCCGAAGAGACACGCGATGATCGCGGCCGTGGCGCTGAACCTGCTTCCCGCGCTGTACCTGCCCCTCCTGCCGCGTGAGGAGGACCTGATCGCCTTCCCCATCGCCACGGTCCTCTCGCTGGCCTCGACCCTGGTCTTCGGGCCGTGGATCCAGGACGTCGTCGAGCAGAGCAGGGGACGCGCGTCGCTCATCGAGGAGCTGGAACGCAGCCGCGCCGAGGTCGCCAGGCTCTCGGTCGAGCGGGGGGTCGTGACCGAGCGGGAGCGGCTCGCCGGGGAGATCCACGACACCCTCGCCCAGGGCTTCACCAGCATCATCATGCTGCTCCAGCAGCCTGACGAGCGGCGGATCGAGCTGGCCGTGCAGACGGCGCGTGAGAACCTGGCCGAGGCCCGCGCGCTGGTCACCGCGCTGAGCCCGGCGCCGCTTTCCGGTGCCACGCTGGAGGAGGCGCTGAGGCGGATGGTCTCGCGGTTCGGTGAGGAACTCGCCGTGACCGCCGCGTTCGAGGTGCTGGGCGAGTCCAGGCCGACCCGGACCAGGGCCGAGGTCGTCCTGCTTCGCGCGGCGCAGGAGGCGCTGGCGAACGTCCGCAAGCACGCCGGTGCCACAGCCGTCACGGTGACGCTGGAGTACGTTCCCCTGGCGACCCGGCTGGCCGTCCTCGACGACGGCGTCGGCTTCGGGCCGTCCGCTGCCGAGGGGTACGGTCTGCACGGCATGCGAGCCCGGGTCGAGCAGGTCGGCGGCTCCCTGTCCCTGACCAGCCCCATCGGCGGAGGCACCCTCCTGGAGGTCGTCGTCCCCACGCACGGATCCTGCTCTTCTCCCGCCGACGTCGTCCCCACCCACGACCCCTGCCCCTCTCCCGCCGACGTCGTCCCCACGCGCGAGCCCGGCACCCCCCATGCCGACGTCGTCCCGGCACGCGGGCCCGGCGATCCCCCTGCCCGACGAGGAGTGTGACGAGTGCTGCGTCTGATGATCGTTGATGACCATCCCGTGGTCCGTGAGGGCCTGCGAGGCATGCTGGAGGCGGCCTCCGGGATGACCGTGGTCGGCGAGGCCGCTTCGGGGGATGAGGCGGTCGTGCGGGCCAGGGAGCTGCGGCCCGACGTGATCCTGATGGATCTCCGCATGCCGAACGGCGACGGGGTGAGCGCCACCTCCCGCATCCTCGCCGACCGGCCGGAGAGCCGGGTGGTCGTGCTGACCACCTACGAGACGGACCAGGACATCGTGCGGGCGGTCGAGGCGGGGGCGGCCGGATACCTGTTGAAGGACACCTCGATGGCCGACCTGCTGGCCGCGATCACCTCGGCCGCGCGAGGGGAGACCGTGCTGTCGCCGTCAGTCGCGACCCGGCTGGTCACCAGGATGCGGGCACCGGTGGCCGAGTCGCTGTCGCCCCGTGAGGCCGAGGTACTCGCCCTGGTGGCCAAGGGGCTGACCAACGCCGAGATCGGCAGGGCCCTGTTCATCAGCGAGACCACGGTGAAGACCCATCTGCTGCGCATCTTCGGCAAGCTGGGCGTCTCCGACCGCACCGCCGCCGTCACCACGGCCCTGGACCGGGGGCTCCTCGTCCGGTGAGGACGAATTCACCGGGCGAGGGATGATCCACCGCCGCGAGATGGTTCCCCTTTCGGTGGAGGTCGTCGCGGACGCGCCGCTTCCGTCCGGCCCGCCGCGCCGCGCCCTCGGGCACGGGTGACTTGACTGGCCAGTCAGGCTCGTGACCTTCTTGCATGGAAGACTCAAGCGATAGAACACTTACTCTTCCACAAAAAGGATCTTGCACCCATAATGGTGGATTCTGGGGGCCAGGACCATGAGGTGGAAGTGATAAAACGAATATTTGTCAACCCCGCACCAGGGCGGGAGACTTGACATGAATGGCCGATCGTACCGAGGAATGTCAGCCGAGGAGCGTCTTGCGGAACGCAGGGAACGCCTGATCGCCGCAGCGTACACCCTCTACTCCGACCCCGGTTTCCCAGAGACCACGATCGAGAAGCTGTGCGCCGCGGCGCGCATCTCCAACCGCGCGTTCTACGAGTGCTTCTCCGGACGCAACGAGCTCATGCAGGCACTGCACGACAGGTGTGTGCAGGAGACACTGGCCTCGGTGGCGAAGGCCGTCGAACAGGCCCCCGACACGCTGTTCAGCAGGGTCGAGGCAGGCCTCGCGGGTTACATCACCTTTGTCACCGAGGACAGACGACGTGCCCGGATCATGCACCTGGAGGTGCGCAGGGCGGGCGACTGCCTCACCACGTCACGGCAGAAGGCGGTGAAGGCCTTCACCAAGATCATAGAAGCCAACATCTTCGATCTGCCGGACACCATAGAGGCCAACCGGCACCTGCTCTCGCTGGGCTTGATCGGCGCCATCCAGGAACTGCTCATCGAGTGGGTACTGGCCGAGGATCCGCCCCAGGTCGACAGCCTGATCAGCACGGCCGTGCACATTTTCCACCGGTCGTTCGTGCTGTGACCCCTCGCCGACCCCTCGCCCGGCCTCCCTCGCGGGCGCGCCCGCGGACATCGGACCGCGGGCCACGGCGCGCGGCCGGCGGCCGGGCAGGCCGGGTCAGGCCACCGCGACCATGGACAACTCGACGATGAGCACCCGGTTGAGCCGGGTCACCGCCAGCACCCGCATGACGCGGGGCGGCACCCCCCGCAGGACGAGACGGCGTCCCGCGGCCAGCGCGCGGCGGTGTGTGCCGACCAGCATGCCGAGGCCGGTGGCGTCGATCATCTCAAGCTCGGAGAGATCCACGATCAGATCGCCGTCACCGGAGTCGACGGCGCCGTGCAGCCTCGGGCGCACTCCGGCCACGGTGCCGACGTCGAGGCGGTTGCCCACGCCCACCACCTGCGCTTCTGGGTTCCCAGTGGCGCGCATGCCTCCTCCTCAGATCGGGTCGCGACGTGGTCACGACCGGACACGGTCACGGTGCGTCATCGTGCGTCACCGAGACCGTCGGCCACATGACGCGGTCACGCAACGTCACGGCGCGAAGAGAGCCGCTGGCTCCGCGGGCTTACGGAGCCGGACTTTCTGTCACCGTGAGGTCCCCTTGCCCCCTCCAAAAAGAAAAATGCTGTTCACAACCAACCTTTTTCCTGGGCCACACGGATCGCGGTGATCCGGTTGGTCGCGCCGAGCTTGGTGATCGCGCTGGACAGGTAGTTGCGCACGGTTCCCTCCGTGAGGTGCAGCGACGTCGCGATCTCACCGACGGTCGCCCCCTTCGAGGCCAGGGAGAGGGCTCCGCGTTCACGCTCGGTGAGCGGGCTCTCCCCCGCCATCATCGCCGAGGCCGCCATCTCCGGGTCGAGGTAACGGCCGCCGGAGTTGACCTTGCGGATCGCCGCCGCCAGCTCGTCGGCCGAGGCGTCCTTGGGGACGAAACCCCGCACCCCCGCCGCGAGTGCCCGCCGCAGATAGCCGGGACGCCCGAAACTGGTCAGCATCAGCACCGCGTGACCGGGCAGCGTCTCGGCCACGCTCAGCCCGTCCATCCCCGGCATCTCGATGTCCAGGACGACCACGTCGGGCCCGTGCTCCCGTACGGCAGCCGCGACCAGGTCCCCCCTGGCCACCTCGGCGACCACCTCGATGTCCGGCTCCAGGCCCAGCAGCGTGGCGATCGCCCTGCGGATCAGATGTTCGTCGTCGGCCAGCAGGACCCGGATCATCGTGCTCCCTCCAGCGGGACCGTGGCCCGCAACCTGAACTCGCCCGCGCCGCCCGTCCCCGCGCCCGCGGTGAGGACGCCTCCCGCGGCCGTCACCCGCTCGGAAAGCCCGGCCAGGCCGGTGCCACCGCGCCCGTGTGCCCGTGCGACGCCGTCGTTGGTCATCTCCAGCACGGCCGTGCCTTCGCGCAGGACGATCGCGATCCGGCAGCCGGTCGCCGAGCTGTGCCTGAGCACGTTGGTCGTGCCCTCGCGGACCACCCAGGCGAGCAGCGTGGCCAGCTCCTCCGGGATCCGCTCCCCGGGAACCTCCAGCGTGCAGCGGATGCCGCCCGCCTCGAGCACCGCGACCATGCTGCGCAGCTCGGCGTCGAGATCGACCGTGCGATAGCCGCGCACCGCCGTACGGATCTCCTTGAGCGCCTCGCGCGCCAGCCCGCGCACCTCGTCCATCTCCGCGGCGGCCCGTTCGGCGTCGATGCCCGACAGTTTGACGGCCACCTCGCTCTTGACCGCGATCGCGGAGAGGCTGTGCCCGACCAGGTCGTGCAGGTCGCGGGAGAAACGGAGCCGCTCCTCGGTGACGGCCAGCCTGGCCCTGGCCTCCTTGACCTCCTCCGCCGATCTGGCCACCTTCCAGAACCAGAGCTGGAAGCGGTTCGCCCACGGAAGGAACATGGCCATCAGGAGATAGCTGACGATCGGGAAACGGGGATCGTCGGTCGGCTCGAAGGTTCCGCTGGGGACGAGGACCAGGGCGACGGCGGCCGCGGCGACGGACACGGCGATCGCCCCCCTCCTGCTCAGCAGCAGGGCGACTCCGGACGACCAGGCGATGGCCAGGAGCCCGAGGGACCACAGCTCGCCGTCCAGGACCAGCATCAGGACCAGCACGACCACGCCCGACACGACGACCTCGCGGTCCGCCCTGGCTCCGGCGACGGAGGCCCTGACCATCCGTACGTACAGGACGCTGAAGACCGTCACGCCCACCAGGTCGAGGATCGCCAGGGGGATCGAGACCCGCCACTCGCTGCCGAATAGCCTCATGAAGGCGCCGACCCAGGCGAAGAAAACGCCGACGAGCAGGGACAGGACGGTCGACCTGCGGAGCCGTTCGACCGTCGAGCCCCTCCCCCGCCACCACAGGAGGCCCTGGAGGAGACTCCCCTCCGGCTGGGGATCTCCCTCCAGGAATGGATCCGAGGAGGCGGCAGGCCCGCCGGCCACCGGGGACGGCTCGGTCATCCGGGGGAACCAGGACGCGCGGCGCAGGCGCCCGGACACGGTGGAGAACGCGGAGAAGACGGAACGCGCGGGGCGTCCCGTCTCCTCCGTTTCGCTGTTTGTCTGCATCTCGCGGTAGACGTTATCCGTGCCGGGGTTCCCACCGGAACAGCCACCTGGCCAGCAGGGCCGTCACCGCGATCCAGGCGAGCAGGATCCCGATCGAGGGCAGCGCCCCCGTCCACTGCTCGATCACGCCCAGCGCCTTGGCGCTGCCGGAGTAGTGGTCGGCGCCGAGGAAGGCGCTGCGCATGATCTTCACGACCGGGGTCACCGGGAGCAGGTCGGAGATCGCCCCCAGCGGCCCGGGCAGCGTGCTCGTGGGGAAGGCGACCGGGGCGCCGATCAGCATGACCAGGATCACCGGAAGCACCGTGATCTGGGCCGTCTCCGCGTTCGGCGTGATCCCGGAGAAGGCGGCGGCGAGCAGGCCGAACACCGCGACCCCCAGAACCGCCGCGAGCACCATCAGCGGCACGTTGACCGGAAGCAGCCCCTCGGTGCGCTGGATCCAAACCCCCAGCAGCACTACCTGCCCGAGGAAGAGCGCGAGCGCACCGAGGGCGCTCCCGGCGAGGACCGCTGTCGCAGACGGCTGGCCCCCACGCAGCCGCTTGAGCACCAGTTCCTCACGCCGGGCGGTCAAGGAGTTGACCAGGTTGATGAAGACCGCGAACCCCAGCATCAGGCCGGGCACCCCGGTCAGCACGAAGACATGCGCGGGCACCCCCTCGATGTTCGCGTCCGTCTGGGTCTGGGTGAACAGCCAGGCCATCAGCAGGGGCATCAGCAGCACGGTGAACAGCGTCGTGGTGTTCCTGGCCACCAGGGTCAGGTCGAGCCTCGCCAGCCGTACGGCGTGCAGGACATCGGTTCTCATGATCGGTCGTCGCTCCCCGGCCGCCGCGCGGCCTGTCGTTCCCCGCGGATCGCTCCGCCCCTGATTTCGGACCCGTTGCGCCGCTCGGCGCCGGATCCGTCCCGCCCCGTGCCGTCCCCGCGGCTCACGGTGCTTCCCCGAGCACCCGCATGAAGGCGTCCTCCAGGGTTCCCCTCCGTACGGTCAGCCGCTCCAGGATCTCGCCGCGGCTCTCCGCCCAGGCCAGCAGCGGCCCGAGGGCCGCGTGGGCGCGGATCTCCGCCCGTTCGCCCGTCAGGGTGTAGGCGACCTCGGTGCCGTCGCCCGCGTAGGTGAGCACGGGGGCCGCGCCGTCCAGGAACGGAAGCTCGTCGTAGGAACGCGACCCGCCGCCCAGCCGGAAGGAGATGAGGTCGCCGGAGCCCGCCACGACCTCGTCGACCGTGCCGTAGGTGTGGATCTGCCCCTCGTGCATGATGGCCAGCCGGTCGGCGAGGCGCTCGGCCTCCTCCAGGTAGTGCGTGGTGAGCAGCACGGTCGTGCCCCGGTCCCGCAGGTCCTCGATCACCTTCCACGTCGTACGGCGGGCCTCCGGGTCCATACCGGTGGTCGGCTCGTCCAGGAAGAGCAGCTCGGGCGCGGCCATCACGGCGAGGGTGAGGTCGAGCCTGCGCTTCTGGCCACCGGACAGCTGCTTGACCTTGACCCTCGCCTTGCTCTCGAGGCCGACCAGCTCAAGCGCCCCCATGGTGCGGCGGTCCGCCCCCTTCGTCCAGCCCGTGAAGGTGAGGCGCGAGGGCAGCTCGGTGCCGGACAGGGTCACGGGACGACCCGCGTCCTCGCTCAGCCCCCGCCACAGGTCGACCGTCTCGGCCACGGTGAGGTCCCCGAAGAAACCGCCCTCCTGCAGCATGATCCCCACACGGGGCCGCAGCTCGCGGCGCTGCCCGACCGGGTCGAGGCCGAGCACCCTGACGGTCCCGTCGGTCGCGGGCGTGAAGCCCTCCAGCACCTCCATCGTGGTGGTCTTGCCCGCGCCGTTCGTGCCGAGCAGGGCGAAGATCTCGCCCTTTCCGACCGTGAAGGAGACGCCGCGCACGGCCTCGAAGTCACCGTACTTCTGCCGGAGCCCGCCGACCTCGATCACGTTCTCGAGGCCGACGGCTCCGGTGTCCGCCGTGTCCGCGGACTGTGGGGTTCTCATGGCGATAATCGTGCTCTTCCTGACTTTTGCCAGGTAGTCGCCGATATCACCGGCCAGGTACGGATATGTCAGCTGGATGAGATGACAAATGTCAGCTTGGTCGGGGCGGCAGCACGGGGCGGCGGCGGGAAGGACGCGTCGCGGGGTCGGGCGGGGTCGCGGCGGGCCGCTCCTCCAGGGCGGCCAGCGCCAGCCGTACCGCCTCCTCGATCTGCGGGTCGCGCCCCTGGGCCCAGTCCTGCGGGGTGATGTCCACCTCGACGTCGGGGTCGACGCCGTAGTTCTCAACCCCCCAGCCGAGCCCGTCGAACCAGAACGAGTATCTCGGCACGGTGATGTGCGTTCCGTCGACCAGCCGGTGGTCGCCCTCGGTGCCGATGACGCCTCCCCAGGTCCGGGTGCCGACCACGGGTCCGAGCTTGTAGACCTGGAAGGCGGCGGTGACGATGTCGCCGTCCGATCCGGCGTTGTGGTCGGCGACCGCGACCAGCGGGCCGCGTGGGGCGTCCTCGGGGTAGGTGATCGGGTTCAGCCCCCTCGGCAGGTCCCAGGCGATGACCTTGCGGATCAGCCTCTCGATGATGAGCTCGGAGGTGTGGCCGCCCCGGTTGCCCCGGACGTCCACGACCAGTGCCTCCAGGGTCATCTCCCTGCGCAGGTCGCGGTGGAACTGCGCCCAGCCCTCCGCGACCATGTCCGGGACGTGCAGATAGC